>NZ_JAZHOC010000067.1:0-121910 GCF_036553575.1 Methylobacter sp. Wu1
TGGCAACCCTCGGCGAAAGCGAGGAGCGCAGGAAGCAAGCGGCAACCGGGCGGCCTTTTCTTTGGTTACTTTCTTTTGGCCGCGCAAAAGAAAGTAACTCGCCCTCGGGTGCGAGAACCCGATTAGATAAAACCGTCGCGTTAGCGATACTTTAATTAAATCTCAACTTACTGCGTAACATCAGTCATAAAGATTCAAAATAACAATTGCCGATCAATCATAGGGTTCTTCATTATCCCTATAGTCATTCTCCAGTAATTTGGCATGCGCGGCGGCGAGCCTTGCTACCGGTATGCGCGGCGCCGAGCAGGAGACATAGTCCAGTTTGGTGTGGTGGCAAAAACGGATGGACTGAGGATGTCCGGCCTGTTCGC
Source organism: Methylobacter sp. Wu1 (assembly GCF_036553575.1). NCBI lineage: Bacteria > Pseudomonadati > Pseudomonadota > Gammaproteobacteria > Methylococcales > Methylococcaceae > Methylobacter > Methylobacter sp. Wu1. The sequence continues at coordinate 375 of NZ_JAZHOC010000067.1, forward strand.
CGCAGATGCCGATTTTGATATCGGGCCGGGTCTTGCGGCCCAGTTCCACAGTCATCTTCATGAGTTGACCCACGCCTTTGACATCCAGCACTTCAAACGGGTTGTCTTCAAGCAGTCCCACTTCGTTATAAAGCGGCAGGAACTTGTTTTCGGCATCCTCGCGCGAGAAAGAGAAGGTTGCCTGCGTCAAGTCATTGGTGCCGAACGAAAAGAATTCGGCGATTTCCGCCAGCTGTCCGGCACGCGTACAGGCGCGCACCGTCTCGATCATGGTGCCGAATTTGAAATTCAGTTTGAGCCCGTAAGAGGCCTCAATTTCCTGCTGTATGTCGATGACATATTCTCTTACCCGTCTCAGTTCCTGGGCGGTAATAACTTGCGGAACCATGATTTCCGGTGCAATGCTTAATCCCTGCTGAATGCAGAGGGCAGCGGCCTCGAGGATGGAGCGGATCTGCATCCGGTAAATTTCAGGATACGACATGCCCAAACGCACGCCGCGGTGGCCGAGCATCGGATTGACCTCGTACAGATCGCGGACTTTTTTCAGCATCAGCTGTTTCTTGGCGATGGTTTTGCGAATGACATCTTTGTTCAGCAGGTTGAACGGCGCTGGCAGTTCTTCATGTTCGCCCAGCATTTCCAACGTGACGCGCTGGCCTTTGGCAATCATTTCATATTGTTTGAGTGCCTGTATTTCATCCTTTAACTGCTGCTCGCCGGGCAGGAACTCATGCATGGGCGGATCGAGCAGGCGCACCGTGACCGGGAGCGGCGACATAACCGTAAACAGCTGGATAAAATCCTCCCGCTGTATCGGGAACAGTTTCTTCAACGCGGCTTCGCGGCTTTTCTGGTTGTCGGCCAGTATCATGTCGATGACCAGCGGCAAGCGGTCCTTGGCATTGAACATGCGCTCCGTGCGGCACAAGCCGATGCCGGCGGCACCGTAATCGATGGCCAGGCGGGCGCTCTCCGGCGTGTCGACATTGGCGCGCACCTTCAATTCCGCATACTGGTCGGCCCAAGCCAACAGAGTCTGGAGATCGCCGGACACAGACGGCGTGACGGTCGGAATTTCGCCCAGATAGATCAAACCGGAGCCGCCATCGATGGTGATGATGTCGCCTTCCTGTATGTGAACATTGCCGACGATGGCCTGGCGTGATTTGACATCGATTCTGATGTCTTCGGCGCCGGCCACACAGGCTTTGCCCATGCCGCGCGCGACCACCGCAGCGTGGGAGGTTTTGCCGCCCCGGCTGGTCAGTATGCCCTGAGCGGCAAAAAAGCCGTGAATGTCCTCAGGCTTGGTTTCCTCGCGCAGCAGGATGACCTTTTCGCCGGCGCGCCCCATCATTTCGGCGATATTGGCGTCAAACACGCATTTGCCGCAGGCGGCGCCCGGCGAGGCCGGCAGCCCCTGCGTCAATGGCGGTATTTTATTGTTCGGGTCCAGTTGCGGGTGCAGCAATTGTTCCAGCAATTCCGGATCGATGCGCAGCAGCGCCCGTTCCTTATCGATCAGTCCTTCATTGGTCAAGTCAACGGAGGTTTTGACCATGGCCGCGGCGTTCATTTTGCCACTGCGGGTTTGCAGGCAGTAGAGTACGCCGCGTTCAATCGTATACTCGTAATCCTGAACTTCCCGATAATGGCGCTCGAGCTTATCGCGTAGCTCAACCAGTTGCCGGTACATATCCGGCATTTCCACAGCCATTTCCTGAACCGGCCTGGGCGTTCGGATGCCGGCCACGACGTCCTCACCCTGGGCATTGATCAGATATTCGCCGTACATTTCATTGGCGCCGGTGCCCGGATTGCGCGTAAAGCCGACGCCGGTCGCGCAGTCATTGCCCATGTTGCCGAACACCATCGCCACGACATTCACGGCCGTGCCGTTAGCCATTGCCGGCGTGATGCGGAATTCGCGCCGGTAATCGACGGCGCGTTTGCCCATCCAGGAATTGAATACGGCTTTAATGGACAGCTCCAGTTGTTCATACACGTCTTCGGGAAACGGCCGGCCGGTTTCGTTGCGCACCACCTGTAAGAACAGCTCGCAAATCTGTTTCAGGTCATCCGCGCCCAAATCGGTGTCTGTCCTGACGCCGGCTTGACGTTTGACGTTTTCGAAATGTACGTCGAACTTTTCATCGGCTATGCCCAGGGCGACTTTGCCGAACAACTGAATGAAGCGGCGATAGGCGTCAAAGCCGAAGCGCGGGTCTTGCGTGTCTTCTATCAGTCCTGCCAATGTGGCTTGATTCAAGCCCAGATTCAGGATCGTATCCATCATGCCCGGCATTGACAGCGCCGAGCCGGAACGCACCGAGACCAGCAACGGTCTGACTGGCGCGCCGAATACTTTGCCTGTCGTCTGCTCGACTATGCGCATCTGCAGCTTGACTTCATCCATCAAGCCAATCGGCAATTGCCGGTTTTTCAAATAGTCCAGGCAGGCTTCCGTGGTAATGACAAAGCCGGGCGGCACATTCAGGCCGATCTGGGTCATTTCGCAAAGATTGGCGCCTTTGCCGCCTAACAACACTTTATTTTTACCGTCACCTTCGTGAAAAGAATAAATGTATCGAGTTGTCATGCCTGCTCCCTGAAAAACAGTGAAAACGAGGGTTTATTTGTCGGCCTGTACCTCGGGCGCCAACAGCGTTTTGACATGAACGGCAATACTGGCGGCCAGGGCTTTCAGGTTGTAGCCGCCTTCCAGTATTGAAATCATTCTGCCTCCGCAATAGATGCCGGCAATCTCCATCAGTTCCTGAGTAATCCATTGGTAATCGTCTTCAACGAGCCTGATTGATGCCAGAGGATCGTCCTTGTGGGCGTCAAAGCCGGCTGAAACAAGCAGCAACTCTGGCTTGAAGGCTCTCAGCGCCGGCAAAATGATTTTGTTGTATTTTTGCCTGAACTCCAGGCCTGACTCGCCGGCGGCCAGCGGCACATTAATGATATTGCCGACGCCGGTTTCATTCGGATAGCCCGTGCCGGGATAATGCGGTACTTCATGACTGGAGGCATAAAGCACAGCCGGTTGCTCATAAAAAGCCGTCTGCGTGCCGTTGCCGTGATGGACGTCAAAATCCACGATGGCGATGCGTTTGAGCTGATGATGCGTGCGGGCGTATTCGGCTGCAATGGCGATATTGTTGAACAGGCAGAAGCCCATGGCCCGCTCGGCTTCGGCATGATGGCCGGGAGGGCGTACCGCGCAAAAGGCGTCGTCGGCTTCGCCGGCCAGGATTTTGTCGACGGCATCACAAACGGCCCCTACGGCACGCAAGGCGGCTTTGCCCGAGCCGGACGAAAGCACCGTGTCGGAGTCCAGATAGTGCAGCCCATGCCGGGGCACGGCATTCAACACGTTATCGATATGGGATTGCGTATGGATCAGTCTGATCTGCTGCTCTGTACCAAGCGGCGGCGATGCTTTGATTAAACCTGAGAACTCTGGAGCGTCCAGGACACTGGCTATGCTTCTGAGCCGGTCGGCGCTTTCCGGATGGCTTATGCCCGTGTCGTGAAGCAGGAAATCGGCATGGCTGTAATAAAGTGTCTTCACGACGCCTCGCTTTCAAGAATCTGTTAAAATAAGCTTCTTTTCTACCGATTTTTTGATTTATTTACAAGGAGCATCATGCTAGATCAATACCGCAAACATGTAGAAGAACGCGCAGCTGAAGGAATAGTTCCGAAACCGTTGAATGCAGAGCAGGTTGCCGGTTTGGTCGAGCTGATCAAGCAGCCGCCGGCAGGCGAAGAGGCGTTTCTGCTCGATTTGCTGGCCAATCGCGTGCCGCCCGGTGTTGATGAAGCCGCTTACGTCAAGGCCGGTTTTCTGGCTGCCGTCGCCAAAGGCGAAGTGGCTTCGCCGATACTCGATGCCGCCAAAGCCACCGAACTGTTGGGCACGATGCTGGGCGGCTACAATATCGCGCCGCTGATCGAATTGCTCGATAACAAAGCCCTGGCGCCGATTGCCGCCAAGGCGCTTTCGCATACCCTGCTGGTATTCGACGCCTTCCATGACGTGCAGGAAAAAGCCGAGGCCGGCAATGAATTCGCGCAACAAGTACTCGAATCATGGGCCGAGGCCGAATGGTTCACCAGCAAGCCCGAAGTGCCTGAAAAACTGACCGTGACGGTCTTCAAAGTCACCGGCGAAACCAATACCGACGACCTGTCGCCGGCGCCCGATGCCTGGTCGCGGCCCGATATCCCGCTGCACGCCAAAGCCATGCTGAAAATGCCCAGAGAGGGCATCACCAATGCCGAGCAGCAGATTGAGGATCTCAAGCAGAAAGGCTTTCCGGTTGCCTATGTCGGCGACGTGGTCGGCACCGGTTCATCGCGCAAATCGGCCACCAACTCCGTATTATGGTTTACCGGCAACGACATTCCCTATGTGCCGAACAAACGCGCAGGCGGCGTCTGTATCGGCGGCAAGATCGCGCCGATCTTCTTCAACACGATGGAAGATTCGGGCGCGCTGCCGTTCGAGTGCGACGTATCGAACATGCACATGGGCGATGTGATCGACATCTATCCGTATCAGGGCGCCGTCAAACGCCATGACAGCGATGAAGTCATCGCCGAATTCTCGCTCAAGACCGACGTACTGCTTGATGAAGTCCGCGCCGGCGGCCGCATTCCGCTGATCATCGGCCGCGGCCTGACCGACAAGGCGCGCAAAGTGCTGGGTTTGCCGGCATCGACCGTGTTCCGCCGTCCGGGCAGCCCCGCCGATACCGGCAAGGGCTTTACCTTGGCGCAGAAAATCGTCGGCAAGGCCTGCGGCATGGCCGGCGTGCGGCCCAACACCTATTGCGAGCCGCACATGACCACGGTCGGCTCCCAGGACACGACGGGCCCTATGACGCGCGATGAACTGAAAGACCTGGCCTGTCTGGGATTCTCGGCCGATCTGGTGATGCAGTCGTTCTGCCATACTGCGGCTTATCCGAAACCCGTTGACGTGGAAATGCAGCATACCTTGCCTGATTTCATAATGAACCGCGGCGGTGTGTCCTTGCGTCCCGGCGACGGCATCATCCATTCCTGGCTGAACCGCATGCTGCTGCCCGATACGGTCGGCACCGGCGGTGATTCGCATACGCGTTTTCCGATTGGCATCTCGTTCCCGGCCGGCTCCGGCCTGGTCGCTTTCGCGGCAGCTACCGGCGTCATGCCGCTGGATATGCCCGAGTCCGTGCTGGTGCGCTTCAAAGGCGAAATGCAGCCTGGCATCACCTTGCGCGATCTGGTCAATGCCATTCCGTACGCGGCAATTCAGCGCGGCCTGCTGACGGTCGAGAAAAAAGGCAAGAAGAACGTGTTCTCGGGCCGCATCCTGGAAATCGAAGGCTTGCCCGATCTGAAAGTCGAGCAGGCGTTTGAGTTGTCCGATGCCTCGGCCGAGCGCTCGGCCGGCGGCTGCACGATTCGCCTGAACGAAGCGCCGATCCGCGAGTACATCAATTCCAACATTACCTTGCTGAAATGGATGCTGGCCGAAGGCTACGGCGATGCGCGCACGATCGAGCGCCGCATCAAGGCCATGCAGGAATGGCTGGATAATCCGGTATTGCTGGAGCCCGATGTCGACGCCGAATACTTTGAAGTCATCGAAATCGACCTGAATGAAATCAAGGAGCCGCTGCTGGCCTGCCCGAACGATCCCGATGACGTCAGACCGTTATCGGAAGTGGCTGGCACCAAGATCGACGAAGTCTTTTTAGGTTCCTGCATGACCAACATTGGCCATTTCCGCGCCGCCGGCAAACTGCTGGATAAGCACGCAGGCCGCCTGCCGACCCAGCTGTGGGTGTCGCCGCCGACCAAGATGGACCAATCGCAACTGACTGAGGAAGGCTATTACGGCATTTTCGGCAAGTCCGGCGCGCGCATGGAAATGCCGGGCTGCTCGCTGTGCATGGGCAACCAGGCCCGGGTTGCGGACGGCGCGACCGTGGTCTCGACCTCCACGCGCAACTTCCCGAATCGTCTGGGCAATAACGCGAACGTGTATCTGGCCTCGGCGGAACTGGCGGCCGTATGCTCGATTCTGGGCAGAATCCCGACGGTTGAGGAATACATGCAGTTCGCGCGTCAGATCGACGAGACGGCGGCCGATACCTACCGCTATCTGAACTTTGACCGGATCAAGGCTTATCGGGAAAAGGCCGAAGCCGTAGAGGCAGATAAGTAGCTGTTCTTGCGAGGGTACACATCGCGTACCTTTTCAGAGTCAACAAACTTTGAAAAGGGTATGCGGTGCATACCCTACAGAGTTTAACGGCAGCGAAGCGTCCCGAGTCGAATACCCAAAGGGCACAAGTGAATTCGACCCTACAGCTTGTTATTAACCCGTCAGCGAAGCCAACATCAAAAACAACCCCTGCGTCATTTTGGCAAATGGCTCATAATCGAGCTTATCGGACGTATCCTCAGGCGCATGGTAATAAGGGTACCGATAGAGAGCCGTATCAGTCACCATAAACGCCTTGTAACCGTGCCGCCAGAACGACGAGTGATCGCTCCAGGAGACGCCCGGCACTATTTCCGGAGCCGCAATCGTTTCTAAGGGAAAATCGGTCGATGCGGAAAAGGCCCGGGCGCTTTCGAGCATGACGCCTCGAGATTTCAGGTTGGCAACAAAGGCGATAAAATTGCCTGTATCGGGATAGAAATATTTGAGCAAAGGCGGGTAGGTCTGGCTGCCCGGACTGTTCCTGTAGCAAGCGATGGTTTCCAGCGCGATCATGAAGCGTATCGGTTCGCGGCGCTGTCTGGCGGCCTTGGCGTAAACCATGCTGCCCATCTCATGGCCGTAGAAAAAAGGCGGCTCTTCATTAACAAAAGCGACAAAACGAATGCTGGTATCGGGCTGAATCTCTCTGAACAGGCGCGACAGCTCCAATAACGCCGCGATGCCGCTGCCATTATCGTTGGCGCCGGGGCTGCCGATGACTGAATCATAATGAGCGCCTACCAGAATGTATCCGCCGCTCCGGTTTTTGCCTTCACAAGTGATTTCAAGATTGGCCCGCTCAACGCCTCGATCCATGTAAACAAGCGGCCGGACTTCGTAGCCCTGCTTGTGCCATTCTTCGGTAATGTATTGCGCGGCAGCATTCAGAGCCTGCGGATGAAATATATTGCGTTGCCCAATCTCACCGGCAAGTTTGTAAACATGCGTTCGTAATCGTTCTGTGGATATTTCAGCCATGTTTTATGGACAGTGACAGGGGCTATCAGTTTAACTATTTTCTGCCCCGCTAAAGCCGGTCAGATTTCCTTGCTTTTATGCGCCAGTTTATGGGCATGATTCTCGCAATTATGAGACCAAAATACCACAGAGGCACGAAGTTTTTGACTTGATCTGCGTGCCTCTGGAAGCTATCGCCTAGCGTCGAAAGTTGATTCTACAGTTCCGTCTCTATATTCAGCTCTTTGGGCTTATTCCTTTTGATCAGGAAATAAACCACCGGAATGACGACCAGCGAGAACAGCGTGGAAGCCACGATGCCGAAGATGAAGCTCCAGGCCAGCCCCGAAAAGATCGGGTCCAGCACGATGATGGCGGAGCCGAACACGGCCGCGGCGGCGGTCAGGAAGATCGGCGTCAGACGTATCGCGCCGGCTTCTATCAGGGCTTCCGGCAGCGTCGTTTCGGCGTCGCGGTTGTAGGTGCGCTCGATGAAGTCGATCAGGATGATCGAGTTTCTGACCACGATGCCGGCCAGCGCGATCATGCCGATCATGGCCGTGGCCGTGAAATAGATCGGCGTGGCATAGCCCGCTACCGGCGTTGTGAACAGGTTCAGCAGCCAGAAGCCGGGCATGATGCCGATGATGGTCAGCGGAATCGCGATCATCATGACCAGCGGAATGCCCAACGAGCCGGTCTGGCCGACCAGCAGCACGTAGATCATGACCATGGCCGCAGCAAAGGCCAGACCCAGGTCGCGGAAGACGTCGACGGTGATTTTCCATTCGCCTTCGCCGGCCATGTCGGCCGAGTAACCTTCTGGCAGAGGGTTCTCGTCGAAGTAGTCGAACATATCCAGTATCGCTTCAACAGGACTGCGGCCGGCCATTTCAGCGGTTACATAAGACAGCCGCTGCAGGTTTTTATGGTAGATGGTCGGATCACCTGACTCGACGGTCATCGTACCGATTTCACCCAGCGGCACTAAGTGCCCCTGGTCCGATTTAACGCGCAATGAGAGCAGATCGGGCAGTGTCGAACGGATGGCACGGGGCAGTTGCAGATAGATTTCCAACTGTTTGCGTTCGGTCATGACATGCACGGAACCCGCTGGCGATCCCTGCAATGCCAATTGCAAAGTTTGGGCAACTTGGGCTACGGTAATGCCGTTTAGGGCCGCTTTCTCACGGTTTACGCGGAAGTGTATCTTTTCATGCTCGGCATCGACCATGTCGTCAACATCAACCACGCCTTCGGTCTGGGCCAGTGCCCCTTTGATACGGTTGGAAACATTGATGATGTCTTTATAGGTCGCTTCAGGCGGGCCATACACCTCGGCGACCACGGTCGACAGCACGGGCGGGCCGGGCGGCAGCTCGACTATTTTAAGTTTGGCGCCGTACTCTTTGCCGATGCGCTCGACTTCAGGCCGTATGCGCAGGGCGATATCATGCGATTGATGTTCGCGATGCTCCTTGTCGATCAGACTGATACGCACTTCGCCGACATAGCTGCCCTGGCGCAGATAGTAATGCCGGACCATGCCGTTGAAATCCATCGGCGAGGCCAGGCCGATGTAGGATTCATAATCGGTCACTTCATTGACAGTGGATAAATAGCGGCCTAAAGCCTGGGCAACCTCGTCGGTCTGCTCCAGCGTCGAACCTTTGGGCATGTCGATGACCAGTTGCAGCTCGTTCTTGTTGTCGAACGGCAAAAGCTTGAGCGGCACGGCACGGGTGACGGCCAGCAGGGCGGAGGCGATAAAGGCGATAATAATGATGCCGATAAACAGCCAGGCGCGCCGTGGCGAAGCCACCAGTGGAGTCAGGATTTTATTATAGATGCGGTAACTGGCACTTTTTTTCAGCTCGAACGGTTCGCCGTGGTCCTTGCCATAGTCGCCTTTCAGCATTCGGTAACTGGCCCAAGGCGTCACGGTGAAGGCGATAATCAAGGACATCAGCATCGCGATAGGCACGTTGAAGGCCATCGGCGCCATGTAAGGGCCCATCATGCCGGTAATGAAAAACATCGGAATGAAAGACAGGATAACGGCAAAAGTCGCGAGAATGGTCGGCGGCCGGACTTCGTCGACGGCCGTCAGCAATGCGCGCAGCGGCGGTTCCTTGCGCAGCTTGTAATGGCGATGGATGTTTTCGACGTCAACGATCGGGTCGTCAACCAACAGGCCCAGCGACAGGATCAGCGCGAACAGCGTGACGCGGTTGATGGTATAGCCGAAGATCAGGTCCAGCAGCAGTGTAACGGCGAAGGTCATCGGCACGGCGATGGAAACGATAAATGATTCCTTCAAGCCCAGGCTTAACGCCAGCAACACGATGATGGTCAGGATCGCGATGCCTAAATGCTTAACCAGTTCGTTGACCTTATGGTCGGCCGTTTCGCCATAGTTGCGGGTAATGGTCACGAGCAGATCGTCGGGAATTATGGTGCCGCGCAATGCTTCAGTGGCTTTAATGACGTCCTCGGCGACGCTGACGGCATTACTGCCTTTGCGCTTGGCGATGGCGATCGTCACCATCTGTCTTTCCTCGCCGGCCTGAGGCTGATCGCCTACCGCCTTGCCGACCGTACGCATGTGTTCGGCAGCGGGGCCGAAGCCGATGCGCGTGTAATGCTGCACATCGGCCGGGCCGTCCTCGATGCGCGCAACATCGCGCAGATAGACGATGCGGCCATCGATGCTTTTAATGACCGTCGAGGCCACATCTTCAGGCGTCCGATAGAAAGGGCCGGCTTCCAGCAGGATTTCGCGGTTGTTATGCTCGAAGGCGCCGGCCTGCACGTTGATGTTGGCTTGCATCAGCGCCTGTTTGATTTCCAACAAAGTAGTGTTGCGTGACGCCAGTTTGCCTGGATCGGGATAGACGGAAATGCGCCGTGGCGCCGCGCCGACGACCCAGCTTTTGCCGACGTTTTCCACCGTGCGCAGTCGTTCGATCACTTCATCGGCAATGCGCCGCAGACTCATGGATTCATAGAGCTGGTTCGGCGCCGACAGGGTCAGCAATACGATCGGCACGTCGTCGATTTCCACAGGCTTTACAACCCAGTTGGTCACGCCGGCCGGTATGATGTCCTGATTGGCAAATAGTTTGTCACGGGTTTTGATGACGCTGTTTTCGCGGTCTTCGCCGACAAAATAGCGGACCGTGATCACGGCTTCGCCGGGCCTGGACATTGAATATACGTATTCTACGCCGTCGATTTGCCGCAACAGGACCTCCACCGGAGTCGCCACCAGTTTTTCAACTTCTTCGCTGCTGGCGCCCGGGTATTGCACGAACACGTCCATGACCGGCACGACGATCTGCGGGTCTTCCTCGCGCGGTGTCAGTACCAGCGCCGCTGCACCGGCCAGCATGGAAATGATGAGAAACAGCAGCGACAGTTGCGAGGTCGTGAACAGCCTGACGATACTGACCGTGAAGCTGTCTTTTTTTTCAGGCTCGGCCGGTTGGACCGCCTTGGGTTGATGCTCGCTCATTCTGGTGAACCGTTATTGATCAGTATGGTTTCGCCGTCGCGCAGGCCGGACAGGACTTCGACTTTATCGCCGTACTGTTTTCCAGGGCGGATATGGCGTGTATAGATATGATTGTCTTTAACGATGGTGACCGCTTCGAGCTGGCCATAGTGCAGCACGGCGGATGCCGGTATCAGGATGGCGTGATGCTCCTCGGTGCAGTTCAGCAGCAGCCAGCCCAGCAGGCCGGGCTGCAGCCCTTCAGCCTTTGGCAGCGCGGCTTTGACCAGCTGGGTTCGCGTTTCTATATCGATCTGGGGAGTGATCTCATCGATTTTTGCTTTTAAAATCTTATCCAGGGCATCGATGCGTATATCGACTTCCATGCCGGTACGGATGCGGCCGGCGCAGAAATTCGGAATCGCGACTTCCAGACGCAAATCCTCGGGTTTTTGCAGAATAACGATAGGTTCGCCCGCCAACCCCATGTCGCCCGGTTCTTTCAGCCGTTGGGAAATGATGCCGTCAAAAGGCGCGCGCAGATTGTTTTCGCCTAGCGAGATGCGCAACTGCTCGACGGCGTTGGCGGCCTGTTTGACATTGGCCTGCGCGGCTCTGGAACGGGCAATGACGGCGTCGTAATTCTCGCGCGTGGCGGCCTGTTTTTCATAGAGGACTCGGGTTCTCTTTTCGTCGGCCACCGCTTGAGCGGCTTGCGCTCTGGCCGCCGCCAGGCGCGCCTGGGCTTCGTTCAGGCTTGCCGTTGCTTCACGCTCGTCCAGCCTGGCCAGCACCTGGCCTTTTTTGACGCTGTCGCCGGCATTGACTTCAATGCCGATGATGCGGGCCGTGTATTTGGGCGCTATCTTGGCGACCGTACGCGAACGGATCGTGCCGGGCCAGAACTGGACATCATCGGTCTTGCTCTGGCCGACAGTCAGTGTTCGGGCATTGGGCGGGACCGGCCGGGCCGCAATCGCCTGCGTGCCCGGTTCTACTTTATCACCGGCGCCGATAAGGCCCAGCGCATAAAGAATGACCAGGATAAGCCCTATAATGGCGGCGGCCGGGATAAGCCATTTGCGCTTCGTGGCCGAATTGTGATCTGTCATAAAAAGTCCTTTATTTCCAATTGCCTAATGCTTTATTGAGTTCGGCTTCCGCCTGCAGGGCATCGTACCGGGCGGCGATGACGCGGGAATTGGCCTCGTCGCGCGCGACTTCACTTTCAATATAGCGTGTGATGGTGACGACATCGGCCTGGCGCTGCTCGCTGACGAGGCGGAAAGCTTCTTCCGCGGACGAGACCGAAACGGTTGTGACTTTGACCCGGTCCAAGGCCTCCTGAAGCTTCAGATAGGCGGTTTTAACGTCATTTTCGATGTCGAGCTGTATTTTTCGGGCGATTTTTTGGGCCTCCGCAAGTTGCCTTTCAGCTTTTTTCACATTCTCGCTGGTGCGAAAACCCGAGAAGACGTCAACTTCGACCTGGACGCCGGCCGTGACATTGTCGCGGCTGGTCGAATAATCGAGGTTCTTGCTGTCGGAGCCGTAGCTGAGATAAGCATCAGCTTTGGGCAAGTGAGCGCCTTTGGCAGCGCTGAGCTTACGCTCGGCAATTTCAACCTGTTTTTGGGCCGCTTCGGCTTCCGGCCGCTGCGCGATAGCCTGAGCCAGCAGCGTTGAAAAAGGCTTGTCGAGCTGCGGCAATTGCCAGGATGAAGCCTCGGCAATCGCAAACGGATCTCCGGCATTGATGCCCATCAGGGTTTTAAGTCCGCTTTGGGCCAATTCTATGGCATTGGCGGCCCGGATTTCGGCATCCTGAGCTTCGGCCAGTTGCACTTCCAGCGACAGTACATCGGATTTAAGAACCGTTCCGGCCTCAAAGCGCGTGCGGCTTTGTTCCAGCTCGCTTTTGACGGCGTCAATGGAGCGCTGGGCGACTTTATGCGCTTCTTTGGCGGCCAGTACACCGTAAAACGCCGAAGTGACCGACTGGATCAACTGGTTGCGAGTCGCCGATTCCTCGAGCGTTGCCGCATCCACGCCCAGTTCGGCGGCTATTTTGTTTTGATAATCCTGGCCGCCGTTAAAAAGAGAATAGGTGGCGATGACTTCCGGACGATAATTGTCGACGCCGCCAGGATGGTTGAAGTCAGTGCCGCCGAAATCCAGCCGCCGCTGCGAGATGATCATGCTGAACGCGCGGGCCGGGTTGTCGGAATGCTCATAGGACAGCCGCGCTTTCACTTGCGGATAAAAACTGGCCCGTGCTTCGCCTAATTGGGCCTCAGCCTGCGCAATACGCTCGTGCATGACCTGCAAGCTCGGATTATTGTCCAGTGCGTAATTGACAGCCTGTTCGAGGGTATAGTAGGTATTGTTTTCGGCGACTGCCGTGACGGAATAGCCAACGCTATTCAATAATAAGGCCGTAGCGGCGGCGGTAGCGCATTTTGATAGATCAAACATTGTGTGTGCCGTTTTTTTGTTGTTATTTCCAGTCGGAAAAGCAGCCTAAGATACACTTTAGTATATTAGTAAAAGTTAATGTAGTCTATTAACTCTGCTTTCCATTGTCCCAAACTACCCATCTGTTAATGCATAACATTATGATTGAATTCGCTAAAAAAGATAAATTGGCTGTTAAATTGTGCATGGGCATTGCCGCAGTGCTGTCAGGCAGTATAAGTTTTTCCATGCCTGCTAAAGCCGCCCAGGCCGAAAATGGCAAACCCGTGAACAAAGCCTGGGTTTTGCCGTCTTTAATCCTGAATGACCTCGATGGAAAAGAGCATAAACTGAATGACTGGCGCGGCAAAGTCATCATGATGAATTTCTGGGCAACCTGGTGCAGGTCGTGTCAGATTGAAATTCCGCATTTCATGAAATACCAGAAAAACTATGCCGGGCAGGGACTGCAGATCATCGGCATCGGCCTTGATGAGGCGCAAAAATTACGCAATTATGTCCGTACCCTGGGTATCAATTATCCAATTTTGCACGCCGGCCCCGAGCGGCACCATGCATTGTTGAATCAATGGGGCGACCCGTCAGGCGTCCTGCCTTTTACCGTTATCATTGACCGTGAAGGCCGATTGGTTTTTAAGGAAATCGGCGTATTCGATGATGAGGCGTTCGAAACGATCGTAAAACCATTACTTGAGCAACCCACTGTGCTCAAGCCTTAAATATGATCTTGTATTTGCCAATCCAGCGGATATTTTGTCATAACCTGTTCCAGATAAGCTGTCATTTTCTCGGCGATCAGCGCTTGTTTGACCCGGTCTTTTATGGCGGCAAATTCTTTATGCTCGGCAGGCTTGCGGTCCAGGATCATGACCAGATGCCAGCCCTTGGGCGTATGAATAACGTCGCTGACCTGATTGTCAGGCAGTTTTTTCAAGGCCTGTTCAACCGCATCGAAACCGGTGCCTTCCTGCAGCCAGCCCATATCGCCGGCATGCTCGCGGCCATAGGGATCAATGCTGTACTCGGCCGCCAGTTTGAACAGGCTTTCACCGGCCAGGATGCGCCGGCGCAATGCTTCGGCCTGTTCTTTTGAGGCCGCGACAAGCTGGCCGATTTGTCTGCGCTCGGGTACGTAGCCGATGTTCGGATGTTTCCGGAAATAATCGAGCAACGCCTTGTCATCAGGTATCCATCGCTGTTCCTGCTCCGCCAATAGCATTTTTGTGCTCAGATAATGGCCGTAATCGGCCATCTGCTCTTCGACATTAATGCCTTCGGCAACTGCCGCACGCGCCAGAACCATCAGCTCCAGCCATTCGTTTACTCTGTTTTTAATTTGTTGAGGATCTGCGTTAGCGCCGCTTTGCGGCGGTACCAGATCGGCATATCTGATAGTGTATCTTGTAGCTTCCGCCAGTACTGTATCGGCTTTTACGTTTTTATCCAGGCGCTCGAAGTAAGTTTTGATCCGGGCTTGCTGTTTAAGCTCGGCGATGCGCTTTTCCTTTAATGCCTTGAATTGCTGGGCGATATACGAGGCCCGGGCCGCGGCGAGCGCATCAGTGTTGTTTTTTAAATCGCCTTTCAGCCGGTTTTCCAGCTTGCCCGGAACGCTGATCTGATCGCGTAGATGCGTTAAATAACGTTGAGCCAGCAGCGAAGTGCGGAAATTGCTCATTTCCTGTTTATAGGCCTGCGTTTCAGTCTTGCCCAAAGCGACGGCTTCCTGATAAAGCGCTTCCGATCTGGCCAGCCGCATCAGCATATCGCCGCGCAGATAAGCCTGATCTTTTTCATCCATAGCCGGAAACTGGCTGGCGAAAGGCGCCGCATTCATGGCTTTTTCCAGTTGCTGCTCGGTAACCTGGCCGCTGCCGACTTTGACCAATACGGTGTCGGCTACGGCGGCGCCGCAGGGTGTGCAGGACAGCCAGAATAATAAGCTGATCTTTTTTAAAGGCATAAAAACTGTCTCATCCAAGCATTAGTGCCGGCAGGGCAAGGCCCTGCCGGCGTTTTGCAGCTATTTGGGGTTTTTACCGCCCAACTCAGGCGCATTGGCATGTATCCAGCTGATCGCTGCATCCAGGTCATCCTTGATTTTCTTGCCGTTCCAGGTGAGCGCTTCCGCGACAACCGGCACGCCGAACTTGTTCGTCTGATGGCAGGTGGCGCACAACAGCGGACCGTGGCTGCCGTCCGGATTGTATTGCGGCGCCTGTTTATAGGTCGTCGGGTCGACTACCGGCGTTACCGGAAATAAACCGTGGATAGATTCATGGCAAGACTGGCAGGCAAGGCCGGCATGTCCTTTCGAATAACGCATCAGGCTGTATTTGCCCGGCTGATTGATAGGGAAAGCCACGCCCCCCTGGCTTTCAACATAAGGCGGGGCGTGGCAGTCGGCGCAATGCGGTTCGCCCGGCGACAGCCAATAATCCCGGCCATGTGATGCCGCATCATAGGAGACTGCCGTGACGCCGTTTGCCTCTTCCGGAACGGTCAGTTTGGACATTTGCACTGAAGGATTGGGCGACAATATCGAGACATTGACATCACCGTCTTCATCCTTGTGGATTAGCGGCTTGCCGTCTTTGGTAGCGATGACGGCAATGTCAGGCACCATGTGATCTTTAGCCCAGTTTTTCAGAATGCCGGACTTATCAGGTGTATCATGCCCGTCTTTATCAAGCACTACTTTGGGATCCAGATACTGCTCTTCGAGTGTTCTGCGATCAACGCCTATCGCTTTGGCGATATCATCCAGCGACTGGTTGCGGATGGTTTTGCCGGTTTGTTTAAAGGCATTTTCCAGATCATCGCGTTGATACAATTCTCTGGACAGTTGGGTATGGCAGTTCGTGCACCAGACGCCATTGCCGCCTTCGCCGGTACCGATTTTGGAGACATTGGTCTGTATCCATTTGCCGATTTCATTCAGATGTTCGGGTGTGCCGGCGCCGTCTTTCTCCTTGTCGGGATTGGAATGGACGTCGCGGCTGGCAAAACAGCCGCCTTTGGAGTCGCGGTTATCGGATGAGGCGTAAAAGTTCTTGCCGTCCGGCGTGATGGCATAGCCGTCCATAGAGCCGTCCTGCCTGTGCGAAGGATGACAGCCGGCGCAAGTGCCGGTTCGCCCGTGCGAATCAGGCATGGGACGAATGGTCTGATGGAGCCGGTGCAGGGCTTCCGAAAGAGGCATGATCGGCGTGTCGTTTTCAACTTTCTGACCGCCTGATATCACTTCAGTGACGCCTTTCGATTGCAGCACGCCTATGACGTTATCGGCATGACATTGCTGACATAAAACCGGATCAGCGCCAAGACGGTTCTGGGTGTCACGGCTGGCGGGATTATATTTGGCCGTAAACTGGGTGCCGTGGCGGGCGTCGTGGATTTGTAAAATGGAAATGGAAGTGGCTTTTAAATCGGCCATATAATCGCTGGCACCTAAGCCTTTCCAGAACGCTTTTTCCTGTTTGTATAAGTTGAAGGTGTTGCCATTGGCATTTTCATTGGCATGGCAGTTGGCGCAATTCGGTACATCGATCGGATTGGTACCGATGAATTTCACGGGCTTGCCGGAATGGCTGTCGATAATGGGCTTATTGGTTTTGGCATCGACCAATCCCACCCAGGCTTCCTGATAAGGCCGGATATCGCTTTCCACAATTTCAAGCGGACTTTTTTTCACCATGTCATCGTAGAAGGGCGTCAGCGGCAAGCCTAGCGCATCCCAGATGCCTGGATCGGTCAGCATGATGGGCACATTGTCCAATACGGGCGATTTGGTATAAACAACGGTGCCGTCCTCGCCCGTGTAGTGCAGGTGGCCGCCTCTCATGGGGCTTGGGACTGCCGCACCAGCCGGGCCCATATCGCGCGGGATCGGTATCTCGATGCCGACCCGTTTCTTTTCGCTGTCCTTGCTGGTTTTGCCGGGATTGCTGCCTTTTAAATCCTTATAGATATACAGATGCGTAAAATAAGCGTTGGCGACATTCTCGTTATTGCCGTATTTGCCGTCATGATTGACGTCATACGGTATATTCCAGTAAGCCAGTTTGGTACCTTCTGAAAAGGTATTGCCGACATGGCCATACTCAAGTTTCATGCGCTTGTCGCCGTCGACCAGCACGGTCGGATCGTTCGGGTCGGCGCCCAGTAAGCGCGGAAACTGATTCGGCGCGCCGGACGTTTTGATGACCTGGCTTTGAATGGAATTATAAGGCGGCAGAACACAGCAATAGGAAAAGTCAAACCCGGTGCAGTGCATGCCCAGTTCATAATTGATCGTGATGTTGTAATCGTTCTTCGGCTTCCGTTCATTCTCCTTAAAGGTTTTGGCATTGTCCGCTTGGGGCACTTTCTGGGCGAGGGCCGGCATGGCCGGCAGGCTGCCCGCCAGTACGGTGGTTAACAGACCTGCATGAAATAGGTTCATAGTCTCACCATTACCGTAGTTGCTGGTAATATTGAGCAAGCTCTTGTATTTCTGTATCGCTTAACTGCTGGCTGAGTATGCGCATACGGCTGTATATGTCGTTGTGGCGCTCACCGTTTTTATAGGCCTTGAGCGTGGCGGCAAAATATTCAGCCTGTTGACCCGCCAGGGCGGGTATATCCATCCTTTCACCTTCACCATCTGAGCCATGGCAGGTATAACAGGGCGGCAGGGTGCGTTTGCCGTCGCCTTCGGAAACCAGCTGCTCGGCAATTTCCAGATCTTTCTTGCCGGCTTTATTCTTGGGCAGCGGCAGGGAACTGTACCAGGCGGCCATATCGGCCATATCCTGATCACTTAATCCCGCAGCGATTGAAGTCATGAGCGTGTGGGTGCGCTGGCCGTTTTTGTAATCCTGCAACTGTTTATAGGTATAAGTCGCAAGCTGGCCAGCCAGCGAGGGAAACTCCGGTGATGAACTGACGCCCTTGTCTCCGTGGCAGCCGGCGCACTGCGCGGCCAATTCCTTGCCGTTTTTGCTGTTGCCCTGCTTTATGAAATTCAGTTTATCAGGCGTCCAGGCTACTTGAGACGAGGGCTGAGCATGCGCAAGGCTTGCAGCAAAAAGACCCAACAATGCTGTTTGAATCATTTTATTCATGATTAATACCCCCATCCGTTTGATTCGAACGTGTCCATAATAAAGAACTGAAGAATAGGGTAGCCGAAGCTAATGAACATGAAGGCTGCAATGACCCAGTTCCAGATCTTGAAGTCATTCAGAAACTCGGGCAGATTATTGACCGGATAAATCGGGTCGGCGTATTCGATTTTGCCTGTATAGGCTTCAGTTACAGGATTCAACTGGGTCTTCACGAGGTTATAGACAAACAGACAGGCTGATCCCAGCATTATCAGCCCGCCCACTATCATAGCCAGCTCAAACGTATCCCAGGCCAGCGTCAGCGGACTGTTGTATTGAACGCTGGAAATGCGCCGAGGCTGGCCTAATAAGCCCAGGATATGCCAGGGCGTCGTCAGGACAACCATGCCGATAAACCAGGTCCATAATTGCAGCAAGGCCATATTGTTCGAGAACAGCGGCTTGCCCGTCAATATCGGCCAGAAATAATAGGCGACGGCAAAGTACATGATCACGGTCGTGCCGGCAAATATCAGATGGAAATGGCCAGGGACCCAGGCGGTATTATGAATCATGGCATTCATGGCATAACTGGCATTGATGATGCCGCCGAAACCACCCAGTATCAGCATCAGCAAGCCCAGAATCATGGCCAGCACCATCGAGTTGCGCCAGGGCAGGGCGCCTATCCAGCCGAACAAACCCTTGCCGCCCCGCAGTCTGCCGGCTATTTCCAAGGAAGCAAGCACAGCAAAAGCGGTCAATAAAGTCGGCAAAGTCACGATGAAAGTGCCGACGCCGTGCAATAACTTCCAGCCTTTGGCCTGTTCCGGGTCCATATACAGATGATGGAAGCCAATCGGCAGGCTGAAAACGACCAGCACAATAAAAGCGACTCTGGCCATTTCATCGCTCAGTATATAGCTGCCCGCCTGCTTGGGCACCAGTACATAAAAGGCCGTATAAGCGGGAATCAGCCAGAAATAAACGATAGGATGCAAGGTCCAGGCAAACAGCGTACGCGCCAGGCCCGGGTCAATCGTATCCATCCAACCGAAAGCCCACGGGAGTATTTGAAACAGGACTTCGGCCGCAACGCCGACACTGGTCCACAGCCATAAATAGGCGTTGGCCACGGTTGAAAACATTGCCAGAGGCACAGGCTGGCCGGGGTTGGCCTGTTTCCATTGCCGCATCATGACAATCATGATCACGCACCAGACCCAGGAGCCGGCGAGCAATAATGTCGCGCCGACATAAAACAGCGTATGCGCCCTTATCGGCGGATAAAAGGTATAAAGTACGGATGCTGATCCGGTCAGCAGCGGTATGGCCGCCAGAACCGTACCCAGCAGGGAAACGCCGAAGCCGGCCCAGGCCCACTTGATATTCCATATTGGTTGATTGAGACTGGTCGTGGCTATGTAATAGCCGAATCCGGGCACAAAAAAAATGGTGAGAACGTAAGCCATCAGCACGCCGTGGCTGCTGACTGCGGCAAAATAAACCGGAGCCGACTCAATCAGCGGCAGAAAACCGCTGCGTTCCAGAACCTGATAAGCGCCCATGAAGGAGGCGATAAGGAATGCTCCGAAAGCAATCCACATGTGGCTTAACGCCAGTTTTTTTTCTTCCGCATCATTCATGGCTGCTGCCTCCTTTAGACGTTGTTTTTACCGGCGCGGTCCAGTGTTCTTTGGCGACGACTGTAATGCTGCCCCACATGTGATCATGGCCCATGCCGCAATATTCATTGCACAGCAGCGGATAATTGCCGGGTTTCGGAAAATCCGTCTTCAACTCTGCAACATAGCCTGGCAGTATCATGGTATTCATATTGGTCATCGGCAAATGGATGCCATGCAGGACGTCCATGCTGGCCCAACGGAACGTCAGAGGCGTGCCGGAAGGCACAGTAACCTGCTTGGGGTAAAAGCCGTAACGCCCTGCCACTATCCTGACCATGACATTACCTTTGCCGTCGACCTGGACGCCAAGATTATCTTCAGCGAATTCTTCGCTCAGATGCAGGCGGGCTGAATTGATGGTTTCAACATGACTGGGAGGATTAATGTGATGAACCAGAGCATCTATCACGATGATGGCAGTCAGCAAGCCGACTATGGCCAAAATTACATAGCCCCATTTCTTTTCCAACGGATCGATATGCATAAGATCACCTTTAATCTATAGCGAATCTATAGCGCCACGCGGCAGAAATACGCCGTAATAAAGAAATAGCCAGGCTGCAACCATGCCGGCGCTAACGATAAGCATTAGCGCCCAGGTGCCGACAGGCGGGCTTTTGATGATTTTTTCCCGCTCTTCTTCGCTTAATTGACTCATAGCTTCTCCTCAGTTTTTTATTGTTATTGGGGGCTGGTGCAATGCTGGAAATTCAGCCGGTCCGGCAGATGAATCGGATATTTGTCGGAAACTAGCAATATCGAATGTAATTACGAAACAGATGAAAAGTCAACTTAATTTATCTGTTTGAAAAGTAAAGGAAAATCTAGGTAGTAATGCTTACTGTCAAAGCATCCGGATTCGATTTATAATGGAAAGTTAACTTGGACCCGTTTGAGAGAGAATCATGGACATCAAACAATATATGAGCAGTCTTGGCCTTAAAGCCAGAGCGGCCGGCAGAGAAATCAGCCGGACCGAGTCGGGCAAGAAAAATCTGGCATTATTAAAGATTGCGGAAGCCATTGAGGCTGATCAGGACGTGCTGATCGAGGAAAACGCCAAGGATTTGGAGGCCGGCAAGCAGAACGGTCTGGATGCGGCATCGCTGGACAGGCTGGCCCTGACGCCGGCGCGCATTCAGGCGATGATCGAAGGCTTGAAGCAGGTTGCCGCTTTGCCCGATCCTGTCGGCGAAATCACTGATTTAAGCTATCGGCCCAGCGGTATACAAGTCGGGCAAATGCGCGTGCCGTTGGGCGTAATCGGCATCATTTACGAATCCCGCCCTAACGTAACCGTTGATGCGGCGGCCTTGTGCCTTAAATCGGGCAATGCCTGCATCTTGCGCGGCGGTTCGGAAGCGCTGCATTCCAATCAGGCGATTGCGGCATGTATTTCAAAAGGACTGGCGGCAGCCGGCTTGCCGGTAGAAGCCGTGCAATGCGTTGCAACGGCTGATCGCGCGGCCGTCGGTGAATTGATTACGATGGACCGCTATGTGGACGTGATCGTGCCGCGCGGCGGCAAAAGCCTGATCGAGCGCATTTCCAGGGATGCCGCGATACCTGTCATCAAGCATCTGGACGGCATCTGTCATGTTTACATCGATGATAAAGCCGATATCGACAAGGCGGTCAGAATTGCTCTGAACGCCAAAACCCATCGCTACGGCGTTTGCAATGCCATGGAAACATTGCTGGTGGCCGAAGGCATTGCCGCAAAGGTATTGCCGATACTGGCTACAGAATATGGCGACAAAGGCGTGGAACTGCGCGGCTGCCTGAGGACCTGTTCTCTGATTCCATCATGCGCACGAGCGACCGAGGAAGATTGGCGCACTGAATATCTGGCGCCGATCTTATCGATCAGGATTGTCGATGGGCTAGATCAGGCCATCGAACATATCAGCCAATACAGTTCCGGCCACACCGAAGCCATTGTTACGGAAGATTACACCTTGGCCAGACGCTTCCTGAGGGAAGTCGATTCCAGTTCGGTCATGGTCAATGCCTCGACGCGTTTTGCCGACGGTTTTGAATATGGCCTGGGCGCGGAGATCGGCATCAGCACCGATAAGCTGCACGCACGCGGCCCGGTCGGTTTGAAAGGATTGACCTCGCTGAAATACATCGTGCTCGGCGACGGGCATATCCGGCAATAAATGATCGGTATTTTTGGCGGTACGTTCGACCCGGTTCATTATGGGCATTTACGCTCGGCGCTGGAAGTCAAGGAGATCTTCGGACTGACTGAAATCCGCTTGCTGCCCAGCGCCCAGCCGCCTCATCGCGAACAGCCCGTGGCCACAGCGCTGATGCGGGTGCAGATGCTGGAACTGGCCATTAAAAACCAGCCGGGCTTTATCATCGATACCCGGGAGCTGGACAGGGTAGGCCGCTCTTATATGGTCGATACGCTGAAATCCTTCAGGCAGGAATTCCCGGAGCAGCCGTTATTGCTGTTTATCGGCAGCGATGCGTTTAAAAATCTGGCAACCTGGCATCGATGGCAGCAGTTGTTCGATTATGCGCATATAGTCGTCATGACCCGTCCGGGATTTCAACTGCAGGAACTTGATGGCTATTTTGCGGCCAAAAAGGCCATTGAGATAACAGAGCTGGCGCAAGCACCGGCCGGCAGATTATTTTTTCAGCCTATCACGCAGCTCGAAATCTCGGCGACGGCTATCAGGAAAATGATTGCGGAAAAACGCAATCCGGGTTTTTTATTACCTGATGCTGTCATAGAATACATTAAGCAGCATGCGCTTTATGAGAAATAAAGCTTTCATAATTATTTAGTACAGGAATTTGAATGCAGACAGATGAGTTATTACACATTGTCCAGACGGTTTTGGATGAACGCAAAGGGCAATACATCACCACAATAGATGTGCGGGGCAAGACCAGTTTTACCGATTACATGGTTATCGCTACCGGTACTTCCGACCGTCATATACAGTCTTTATGCCAATATGTGTCGGAAAAAGTTCAAGAGAGCGGTTTAAAACCGTTGGGTATTGAAGGCGGGCAGGGTTCTGACTGGGTATTGCTGGATCTGGGCGATGTCATTGTTCATGTGATGACTGCTCAGGCTCGCGAATTTTATCAATTGGAAAAATTGTGGTCGGTTGATCATGCCAAAGAAGCGGGTTGATTTAGCCGAGTAAGAAAATGATCGTCACAGAGGGCCTTTATGCCCTCTGTGGGCAACATCAATTAAATTTCTTTATAGGCTGTCTGCGTATCAGGCATTGATTTAAACAGCTTGATGAGCAGGTAGATAGCCAATCCGTAAATCATGGCGAAGCCTACATGAAGCGGATAATATTTCGCTACGCGAGCGAAATATTGCGCCCATGACAAGTCCGTATAACGGCCTGAAAGCAGATAAAAACTGCCGTTCGAGATAAGGAAAGAAATTGATGCGGCCAGCGTCATCAGACCAATGGAACTGGCCAGTTCGTAAGCATTCAATAATTTGAATTTCGAGCAGTAGCGGCCAGCCACCCACATGACTGCATAAGCCGGAATCAAAAACACGTAAGCCGGGGATACGCACCAGCTGCTGGTGCCGTTTGCGATAGCGATATAATCGATCAAACCTGCCAACAATAACAAAAAGACGAAAAAGGCTTTCTTGCGGTAAAAGCCGGCGAAGAAAAAAACCGCCAGCGATGCGTCGGGCAGATGCAGGATATCGCCGAAGTGATGAAAGCGGGTCAGCGCCATCAATGCAATCAAGGGAATAGGCAAATACTCGACTTGCAGCCATTGTTTCATGTTCATATTGTTATCTCCAAATGGGTTAGTGATTAAGGTCCAGCTTGTGGTCAGTTATTATAATGGATAGCGAGGAAGAAGTTTCTATCCGCCGTATTATAAGTCTTGATGGTTTGATAATTTTTATCTAGTAAGTTATTGAGCTGCGCGCTCAGCATCCAGTTTTTATTGAAATGATAGGCTGACCGCAGGTCGACGGTTACGTAACCGGCTATTTTCGTTTTATTGCCTATGTCATCGAATCGGTCACCTTGGGCCAGTATGTGCGTGCCCACATCAAGCGCTCCGAACGATTTGGATAGGTCGAATGTCAGGGTTTTCTCGGCGCGTCGCGGCAGGCGGGCATTGGTTTCCCGGTTTTTGGGGCTTAACAGATCGAGGCCCAGCTTGCCGTCCCAGCCCAGCCACTGCTTGCTGATTTCAACTTCAATACCGTCGATTTGCGCCTTGCCGATGTTTTCCGCACTGAATTGAAATGTGACCGGATTCGTGACCGGCGTGATCAGGTTGTCGATGTTGGTATGGTAGGCCCGCACTTCCCATTGCAGCCAGTGGTCGCCGGCAAGCCCCGCTTCGAACGAGGTCGATTTTTCCGGTTTCAGGTTGGCATTGCCATAATTCGGAAAATAAAGATCGTTGAACGTCGGCGCCTTGAAGGCATTGCCGAAGCTGGCAAAAGGGCTGATGCCGAAGTCTGAGTTATAGCGCCAGCCGAAATTGCCGGTAACATAATCGCCGAAAGCCTCATTTTCATCCCAACGCAACGAGGCATTGACAAAGTGATTATCCAGCACGCGGCTGTGCAACTCCGTGAACACGCCGACATCATAGCGGGACTTTTCCTTATAAGGCGTTGTGCTGTCCACTTCATCGACGCGATAATCCGTACCGGCAATCAATTGATGGTTATCAGATAAGGTGAAATTATTCAGCCAGGTGGTGTTCCAGCGCGTCGTGTTGAAACGGCTGGTGAATGAACCGTCGGGCGCAAACTGGTCGCTGTCATCGCGGCTTTGGCCTAAACGTAATGTTGACCGCCAGTCCTCCATAAAATCCATGCTGGCGGAGGTGCCGACAACCTGGTCGACGAATTTGGTTTTATTCTGGGCGTTGCCATCGTATTCGTTTTTGCCTTCGGCACGCATGAAAAACGCTTCTACTTCGGCGTTATTGTCGAAGCGGTGGCCAAGCCGCGCATTCAAGCCTGTGTTGCGGTAGCCGTCTTTGTCGGGCTGATCGAAACCGAAACGCCCCGGAATCGGTTCACGGTTATTAAAGCCCTGAGAGTTGAAATGCGATGCGCCCAGGCTGTACCAGCTGTTTTTCCATTTGCCGCTGACCGTGCCGGACGTCTTGATCGTATCGTATGATCCGCCGCCGGCGTCCACGCTGAAACTGGGCTTTTCTTCCTGGCTGCCTTTGCGCGTAAAAATCTGGATGACGCCGCCTATCGCTTCCGAGCCGTACAGGCTCGATTGAGGACCTTTGATGATCTCCACCCGTTCGATCTGATCGATGGGAATAAACTGAAACGGCGTCGTGCCGGCAGTGGCTGAACCGACCTTGATGCCGTCGATCAGAACCAGCACATGATCGGAATTGGTGCCGCGCATGTATACGCTGGTATTTTGGCCATAGCCGCTTTGCGCCATATCGATGCCGGTCGTATTTCGTAACAGTTCCGGCAGGGTTTTTGACTGTAGACGTTCGATATCGGCCCGCGTATAAACTGTTGATGCAGCCGCCAACTGGTCTTTGGGCGTTTCCGTTCGTGTGGCCGTTATGATCATTTCGGGTAAATTGAGTGAATTGTCCGCCTGGGTTTCCCGAGCCTGTAACGGGCTGTTAAAACCTGCCAACACTAATGAACCGACTATGAATTTTTGCATGTGTCCTCTGCGCCGCCCGCGCATCAAGGTTGTGTGTAATTACAACGGAGGACAAAAGAAGACGACAGGGATGTGCGGTCTTTTTCGTAGACAGCCCTCCGCTGTACCGAATTAAACTTTCGGGCCGGTCTCCGGGCTTATAAGTGGCATGGGCCTGAATCGTCACCTTCCCGTGCATGACACAGTGGCATTTTAACGATTCTTTTACTTATCTACCGTTGCGGGGGCAGCGTCGGCTTTGGCAGGACCTGACCGACTTCCCGTTTAACCATCAGCTGTAAAATCCGATGGAACCTGAAAGCAGGCGGCAATTATAAGGGGTAACCGGGATAAAGCAAATTAATGCTGACTGCGTATGCCTCAAGCAATCGGTATTGGAGAAAATATGCAATGGTCCGGTTTGAAGCAGACCGTAGTTTATGTATTTTCTAAGTCTGGTGATCAGGCTTAAAGAGCGCAGTATTTATTGTGAAAAAATTACACTGCTTATTGTGAAAAATTACATTGTTGATCGAAATCTATAAAGGATAAGATTCTGTTTGAGATAGATTGAAATATCTCTGCTTTAGCATGCTCTATATTATAAATTCCTCATTCAATCCAAATTTAAACTTCAGGAGGCAGATAATGCGTCTAAATTTAGCCATAATCGCGGCTTTGCTACCGATCCATCTCGTCTTTGCAGCGGATAATCCCGTGTTGCAGGGCGATTCATTGGCAATCTCTCATGTCGATACGCCTGAGCAGGTCGGACAATATCGGGATGCCAGGTTTCAACGGAATGAAAAAGACGGTACCTGGACATTGTCAGGCATGACAGAAACCCAATTGGCGACGGTAGAAAAAGTCGAAGTAATCAAAATTCGCTCTCGTCCTGTGCAAATATTTCTAAAGGTGAGCGGCTATCTTCCTAGCCCCTGTTATCAACTGGAGCAGGCCGGCCAACGCTATGAGCCTGTCTTCGGCATACCGGAAGCTAACTTGCCGGCGGGACGGTTCGAAGTGGCGCTGGGGCTTGTTCCGCTGCAAACTTTTGTTGCGTGCGCTCAGGTCATCGAGCCGTTCGAACGCGTTATTCCTCTGCCTGTTTACGGGCTGAGTCAGGGGACTTACGAATTCGATGTCAATGGCATTACGGGGTCGTTTCGGTTAAATACTGATAGCAATCTGCCGGTTTTTTACGGCTCGAAAGACAGCCCCATCCGTGTATTGGACGGCATCGTTCCCTCTAAATAATCAGCAGGCAACGATCAGCTTTAACCAATAAATTCGAAGTGAGTGGAATTCAGAATGGCTCTCGCGCAGGGTTTTTTGAATTCCACCGCTTAATCTACGGGCTAGTGAAAGTGGATTATCGCTCTACCGCTGGCAGTCACTGCAAAATACCGTTGACCGGTTGGATAATCTGATTTCCTTTAAAATTTGTTGGCACCGGGTACAAGGCAGCCCGACGCGCCCGTAGACATTGAGTTGTTGCTGAAAATAACCCGGCTTTCCGGCTTCATTGACAAAATCGCGCAACGTCGTACCGCCTTGTTCAATAGCCTGGCGCAAGATCGCTTGAATACAGCCAGCCAGTTTCTGATAGCGGGTCAAGGAGATTTTTCCCGCCTGGCGCGCAGGGTGTATGCCGGCCATGAATAAGGCTTCATTGGCGTAGATGTTGCCGACGCCGACGACGATGTGGCTGTCCATAATGAATGATTTGATGGGCGTTTTCTTGTTTCTGGATAGATCATAGAGAAGATCGCCGCTGAAATCCTCCTGCAGCGGTTCGGGGCCCAAATCTTTGAGCAAGGGATGCTGTTCGGCCGGTTCCGTCGTCCACAACACCGCGCCGAACCGGCGCGGATCATTGAAGCGCAGGATGATTTCGTCCGCGAAAATAAAATCGATATGGTCGTGCTTGCCGGCCGTCTGGCCGTCGGAGATGATCCGCAAGCTGCCGGACATGCCCAAATGCAGCAGCAGCGTGCCGGCATCGGTCGCAAGCAACAGGTATTTCGCTCTTCTGGAAACCGTTTGTATGCGCAGCCCTTTCAAGGTTTGCTCGAGATTTTCCGGTACGGGCCAGCGCAGCCTGGGCTGGCGGATAATGACGCGTTTGACGGTTTGCCCTTCAATATAAGGCGTTATGCCGCGTCGGGTCGTTTCAACTTCGGGTAATTCAGGCATGAAAATAAAGCTAAAGCATTATAGGGAGCTGTATTTTATTTATTAAAGCATAAGGCCACGAAAAATACAGAGGACGCAAAGCTTTAATCGGTTTTTACCGCTGTTTACGTTTGCGCCAGACGAAAAAACCGGAGCCCGCTAGCAATAACGGTATGACAACCAGAAAGCCAAAACCGATGACCGCAACGGAAGTTTCCGTTAATTGCAGGGTTTTATCGGTAGCGGTCTTGGCCGGGATGTCGATAAACTGGTCTTCATGGATCAGCCAGTTGACGATTCTAAGGCCCATGTCCAGATTGCCGACATTGCCGATATAGGCATTGGACAAAAAGTCACCGTCGCCGACAACGACGATGCGTTGCTGGTTTTTACCGTTGACAGTGCGCGTCAATGCATAAGCTACGGGCAACGGGCCTTGTTTTTCGTCGCTGTCGGCATCAAAACGGACATCTCCGTTGATAGGGCCGGTTTCTGTCCAGGATTGCTGTGCGCTGTCGAATAGGGCTTCAGCCTGGAAATTCGACTCCGCATCCATCTCCAGCGCCGCGGCCGCGGGATAGATCGTGGTGGTTTGAAAGCCTTGGGTAACGGCGTGTTGCGCATATTCCGCGACAAGGACAAAGCTCGGATCGGTAATGCCGTAAAGCTTGGTGCTGCCGTCCATAATGGCGCCTGGCAATCGGTGGATGCCCAGGCGCTGTTCCAGCATATCCAGATGCTTGGCATCAGGATCGGTCAGCACGAGCAGATTGCCGCCTTGTTCTATGTAGCGTTTGATGATTTCGATTTCATTGGCCAGCAGCGGCACGGCCGGGGCAGTCATGACCAGCAGGGCAGAGTTGTCGGGTATGGCTGGCAGCGTGGCCAGGTTAATGGTTTGGGCATTGATCTTGCGACGGGCCAATTCCTTGCCGAATTGCTCCAGATCAAAATTGGCTTGTCCGTCAATGGCGCGTTCGCCGTGGCCGGTCAGGAACGTGATCCAGCGTTCGTGGGCATTGGCCAATTGCAGCAGGGCATTGGTCAATGAGGATTCATCAACAAAGGTTATTTTCTCGGTACGGCCCTGGTAATCGACCAGAATGGCGCCGGCCGCGCCGATATTCAGTGCGCGCGTTTTCTCCGGCTGCGCATCAGGATCTATAAAAGCAAGGCTCAGGTTGGGTTTATGCCGTTTGTAACGATCGATCAATTGCGCAATCTGACTGCGTATTGGCTGATCCGCTTTCATGTAAACCGTGATGGCTATTGGGTCCGGCATGGAGGCGAGCAGTTTGATGGAAGCGGGCGACAGTGTGTTGCCGGCATTGGCGGTTATGTCGGCTTCCAGCGTATAGCGGTTGCTTAACCAGGCCAGTCCGCCGATGACGCTCAATAAGACCAGGGTCAGAAGCAGGTTTTTCAAGCGTATCCGCTGATGTATGCGTTGGGATATCTTCATTTTTGTAAACGGTCGTTATCGAGTCTGCGAATGCTGAGCAGGATGAATGTGCCGGTAAACAGCAGAAAATAGCTGATATCGGCAGTGCTGATCAGGCCGGTTTGAACGTTCTGAAAGTGCCTCAGCAGGGACAGGTATTCAAACAATTCGCTGCGCTGGTCTTCAATGCCCGTGGTCCAGTCTATAAGCCACAGCACCAATAACAGGCCGAATGTGCCCAGGGCGGCGACCGTCGGATGGCCGGCCAGACAGGATACGAAAAGGCCGATGGCGGCGAAAGTCGAAACCAGCAGCAATAACGCCAGCATGTTGGCGAATAATTTGCCGAAATCCAGTTCGCCGCCCGCCAGCAGGGATAACGGCATCAATGCGGTCAGCAGGATAATCAGCAATAACAGGCCGAGCGTGCCCAGATATTTGCCGATGATGATATCGCCGTTGGAAACAGGCGCGGAAAGCAGCAATGACAGGGTTTTGTTTCGGCGTTCCTCGCAGATCAGCCGCATGGTCAACAAGGGCGTCGCCAGTAACAGGATGATGGCCGCGTTGCCGAACAACGGCGTGACGACAATATCGGTCAGCCCCGGCGCCCCTTCAATAGCGGTCAGCTTCGGCTGGAGCATGGTGAAGGTTTCAACCTGGGATAAGAATAAAAAGGCCAGGATAAATTGCAGGATAGCCAATATCGTCCAGGCCATCGGCGATAAAAACAGGGTTTTAAACTCACGCGCAGCAATAGCTAGAATCATAAATCGATCTGTTTCGGCTCTTGGGTCAGGGTAATAAAAATATCTTCCATCGATTGCTTTACAGGTGTCAGTTCCTGTAGGCCCCATCCCGAGGCGATGATGGTCTCGGCAATTCGCTCAACGGTGTTGTCGGTCATGCTGTGATGGATTTTGATCTGATGTTCGGTTATTTTGTCTATGGATGTTACGCCGGGCAACGTCAATAATACGCCTACATTAGGCTCAAGACGCGTAGCGACCCGCAACGTGCCCGTATTCATTTGCCGGTTAAGTCCGGCGATGGTTTCATTCAGAATCAGCCGTCCCTGATGGATGATTTGCACATGCGAGCAGGATTCCTGCACTTCGGTCAGAATATGCGTGGACAGAATGACTCCATGATCCTGGCCCAGTTCGCGGATCAATTCACGGATTTCACGGATCTGTATAGGGTCGAGGCCAACGGTGGGCTCATCCAGTATGATGATTTCCGGGTTGTGCAGGATAGCCTGGGCGATACCGACCCGCTGTTGAAAACCTTTTGACAGATTGGTAATCAGCCGGTCGGCGACATCGCCAAGGCCGCAGCGCTCCTTGGCCTTATCGACAGCCTGCCTGATCGAATGCCGTGGGACGCCATGCAGTTGCGCGCAGTAATGCAAGTATTCCTGCACGCTCAGTTCGCGGTAGAGAGGCGGTGTATCGGGTAAATAGCCCAGGCTCTGCTTGGCCGGTCTGGGTTGGTCGAGCAGATCAAAACCGTTAATTTTAATCTGGCCGGCGCTGGGCGCCAGATTGCCGCACAGCATCTGCATGGTTGTGGTTTTGCCGGCGCCGTTGGGTCCCAGAAAACCCAGAACTTCGCCTTTGGACAGGGTAAAGCTGACATCATGGACGGCGCAATGCTTGCCGTAATAGCGATACAAATGCTCGGCTTCTATAAGAGTTGTCATGTTGGCGGTTAAACTTGTTTCAGCAGGCTTTCCAGTTCGGTTTGAATTTTTTTGCGGAAAAACAGAAATTTCCAACGGGTGCCGCCGCATTGTTTCCATAATATGGCCGAGCGAATGCCTGCCAGCAGCAGTGCGCGTATTTTATTGACTATGTCGGGTCTGGATATATAGGCCGGATTGCCGTTGACCATGATTCTCGGCTGCAGGGTGCTGATGGTGCTGTGGTATATCTCGCCAAGGTTGGCCAGTACATTTTCATGCATCGGTTCGAAATGCCCGCTTTGGATCTGGGCTTTTTCCACGCCGTTTCGTATGGCCTTGATCATGTCCGGACGGCTGGATAGTTGCTTTTCCAGAAAAACCAGGGACGCGGAATAACGCGCCTGTTCAGGGTTGACAATTTTATAACCGGTCATTTGCTCATTAAGTTGTTCAAGTCCCAGTTTTACACCGGACAGGCCGCCATAAACATCGGAAACGCTATCGGAATCGATTTTTAAAATACTGGTAATGCTGGCTTCCATGGCGGCGGCATCGGCCGTGCCGGTTGTTGCCAGTTGTTGAACCAGCGCCGCTGCTTGCGCAATGCCGGCAAGCGCAATAGTTTGGTTGGTAATCGTGTTTAATTGCATGGTTATTTATCGATGTGGAAGCCGGGCAGTTTATATCAAATATGATGTTGCTCAGAACATCTTTTGCCCAGTTGATACTTAGATATAGGTTTTGCTAAAAAACTTTAGATCCAGATCATGAAAAGCCATGGTCTGGCCGAAATGTTCCAGTCATTATAGTTGATAATGCATTGCAGCACTTCTCCGGTTGGCTCTTCGCCCGTTAATATGGCCGAAGTCATGCCGCACGTCAATGTTGACTGGGCAAGCGCTTCTTTATTGGAATACGTCCGATATTGCCCAGGCTGGACAATATATTAATTTGAAAAAGGGTTTGGTCTGTTCGATAAGGACATTACAATTTAGTATATTTACCTAGCGTTTTAATTCTTTTAATCCAGGGTAAGAAACTAAATTCTGGATATTGGAACAAAATTTATTGTTTGAATCAAAAAGCCGGCTGATAAGGTAGACTTGAAGCTTTGATTTTCAGCGGGAATAATATATTTCCCTGTTAATATGATCAGGATAAATAGCAAAGCAAACGAGCATATTGGAACGGTCAATTTACATCATGCTTATCGGCTGCCAGTCGAGTATGATATTAAAGATGAAAAGTATTATTTAAGGAGAGCGAAATGACTGAATCAGTAACATTAACTGTCACTGGCATGAAATGCGGTGGTTGCGAATCGAATGTAACAAACAAGCTGAAGGCTGTCGAAGGTGTTTTATCGGTCAAAGCATCCGCCAAAGATAATGAAGTCAGCGTTGAATATGACGCTGAAAAAACGGATCTGGATGCGATTGAAGAAGCCATTACTGAAGCAGGCTTTAGCGTAGAGTAGCGGTAGCTGTTGTTAGTGGATAAACATTTTTATCAGGCCGGGTAATTTATGAGCGCGCAAGAAACTTCTGATACAAAGGCGAAAGAATTGCGGTTGTCAATTCTGGGTATGCGCTGCGCGGGCTGCGTGAGTGCTGTTGAGAGTGCTTTGGCAGCGGTAGACGGCGTGACATCGGTCAGCGTTAATTTTGCCGATCACTCGGCAATGGTGAAAGGGCAGGCCGATCCCGACGTTTTAACGCGGGCTGTCAGGGAAGCCGGTTATGACGCAGCGGTGATGGAAGGTCTCGAAGATATAACCGAGCAGGAAGAGATGGAACTGCAGCGCTACCGGAATCTGATGAGGAAAGCAGCCGTGGCCGCAGTTATCGGCCTGCCGCTCATGCTCGGCGATCATTTCGGTTGGCTGCCGGAAATCGGTTCGGCGACAGGGCAGTGGTTCTGGCCGGAAGTCGCGCTGATTACCTTTGCCATCCTGTTTTATTCGGGAGGCCATTTCTTCAGCGGCGCCATCAAGCTGTTACGTTTGGGCCAGGCCAATATGGATACGCTGATCGCATTAGGTACGGGCTCGGCGTGGCTTTATTCCACCATCATAATCGACTATTCCGACACGCTGCCGTCTCTGGCTCAACATGCCTACTT
Source organism: Methylobacter sp. Wu1 (assembly GCF_036553575.1). Lineage (NCBI taxonomy): Bacteria > Pseudomonadati > Pseudomonadota > Gammaproteobacteria > Methylococcales > Methylococcaceae > Methylobacter > Methylobacter sp. Wu1. The sequence goes on from NZ_JAZHOC010000067.1 coordinate 33,415, forward strand.
TGAAGCGGCTGTGGTCATTCTGGCCTTTATCAATCTCGGGTCCGCGCTGGAAATGCGGGCAAGGGGCAAGACCTCCGGCGCCATTCGCCAGTTAATCGGCCTACAGCCGCGTACGGCGCGTGTGATCAGAAATGGCGTGGAAACGGATATTCCCATTGAGCAGGTGGGACTGGGCGAAACGTTGAGAGTAAGGCCCGGCGAAAAAATCGCGGTGGACGGCGTACTGCTTGAAGGGCATTCCACTGTTGATGAATCCATGTTGACGGGCGAGCCGCTGCCGGTAGAAAAAATAGCCGGGTCAGAGGTTGCCGCCGGCACGATAAACCAGAACGGCAGCTTTCTGTTCAAGGCAACGCGCATTGGCCGCGATACCGCATTGGCACAAATCATTAAAAGCGTGCGTCAGGCGCAAAGCAGTAAACCTGAAATCGCCCGCTTAGCGGACAAGATCTCGGCTGTTTTTGTGCCGGCAGTGGTCGCACTTTCACTGCTGACGTTCTTGATCTGGTACGCATGGGGGCCTGAACCCGCATTAGGTTACGCCTTCGTGACATCCATGACGGTCCTGGTTATCGCCTGTCCGTGCGCGCTGGGGTTGGCGACGCCCATTTCGGTCATGGTCGCAGTCGGCAGAGCTGCCCAGTCAGGGATTTTGATTCGCAATGGCGAGGCATTGCAGACGGCAGGCAAGCTGACCTGTATCGTCCTTGATAAAACTGGCACCGTGACTGAGGGCAAACCCATTGTTTCAGCTATTGAACCGATAGGCGATTACAGCGACGAGGTTATTTTGCGATGGGCGGCAAGCCTTGAAGCAGGCTCTGAGCATCCGTTGGCGGCAGCTATTTTATCAGCCGCGGAAGAAAGAAAGCTCAAACTGGAAAAAGCCAGAAAGTTTGAGGCGGTTATAGGGCATGGCGTAGCGGCGCAGATTAATGAACAGTCCGTACTGTTCGGCAACAGGGCTCTGATGGATCAGAAAGGTATTAAATATTCCAGGCATAACAGCAAGCTGGAAAAGCTTTCAGCGTCGGGTCAGACGCCGATGCTGTTGGCAGTGGATCAGAAAGTCGTCGGCATTATCGCCGTTTCCGACCCTATTAAGGCAGATTCGGCGGAAGCTGTACGGCTTATGAAAAGCCAGGGCATTCGTCTGATAATGGTGACTGGCGACAATGAAGTCACAGCCCAGGCCATTGCGCGTCAGGCAGGCATTTCTGAAGTGAGGGCTCAGGTATTGCCGCAGGATAAGGCGGCGGTGGTGAAAGCGTTGCAGCAGCAAGGGGAAATCGTCGGCATGGTCGGCGACGGCATTAATGATGCGCCTGCATTGGCTCAGGCCGATGTCGGTCTGGCTATCGGTACCGGTACCGATGTCGCGATTGAGAGCGCCGATGTGGTAATTTTGCAGGGCTCGTTATTGAAAGTGCCTGAAGCTGTCGAATTGTCCAAAGCCACTTTGGTCAATATAAAACAGAATCTGCTAGGCGCTTTTTTCTATAATACAATCAGTATTCCTGTCGCGGCAGGCCTATTGTATCCGCTATTTGGAATTTTATTGAATCCGATGATTGCAGGCGCGGCAATGGCCATGTCTTCTGTGACTGTGGTTTCAAACGCCAACCGTTTGCGTTGGACAAAGTTCAGTGAGAGTAAATAATGAAATACATGTTTCAATTTGCCATTGTTGCAATGCTGCTGCTTTTAGGCGGTTGCAGCGAGTCATCAAATGATAAGCGGACTTCTACTGGGGCTTTTTCCCGTATCGAGGGAATTGTCACAGATAGGGACGGACCGATAACCAGCGGTAAGATTATAATCAAGGATAAAAATGGTGCCGCAATAACCTCGGTAGCACTTAACGGGGACTCCAGATACTCGGCGGATATACCGGCTAATGCCGCTTATCCGGTTTTTCTGGAAATTGAAGGGCACGATGAATTGCTGGAAGCAGTAGTCCTCGATCCTACGGCAGCGAAGCAGGATATCACACCCATGTCTTCATTAGTGGTGCGCTCAGCACGAGATTTGGGCGGCGTAACAAAAGAAAACATGGCCAGAGCAGCGATCAACGCAATTTCACAAAGCAAAACGGCTAGCGGTAAAAACACGACAGCCGGTTTCAAGGGGGATCCTACTAAGCAATATGGAGGCTGGCATTAGACTTTGGCGTACGGACTTTTTGTTTTTAGTGTTAGAAGTGAGAATAGGTATCTGCAAACGCTAGAATCAGAGTTGCTAAACGCGTCTATAGAGACTCATGCTGTTAGATAGAAATTAATGGAACTTTTTACGTTGCATCCGTATGTCTATGAAAAACTGATCAATTTCATAAAAGTCGGCATTATCGTCTCGGCAATGGGTAGTTCCTCGGTCAATGCGGCTGAAATAGTCGTCAATCAAACAGTACCCTCAAAGCAATATACGCTGGCAGATGCGCGCGCCATCTTTATGATGCGGCAACGATTCTGGCCTAATGGCGAGCAGATAAAGGTCTTTACTCTATCTGACACTGACCTCCTGCATAAGGATTTCGTTAAAAATAATCTTGATATGTTTCCGCATCAACTCAGGAGGATATGGGACAGAATGCTTTTTTCAGGGACAGGCGCGACACCCGTTCAGCTGGATTCAGAACAGGAAATGATTGATAAAATAGCGAATACCCCTTATGCAATCGGGTATTTAAATAGCAGGCCGGACAATGAAAAAATACGCTTGTTTGAATACCAATAACGGCATCCTGTTGTTGGGCGTATTCTGCGTGTCCGGCATCGCGCAAGCGGGTATTATGCCTGATGAAATTGAGTTTCATGGTTTTTTAACGCAGGGCTTTTTTCATTCATCCGACAATAATATTTTTGGGCAAAGTGACGATGGCATCAGTCCCGGATTGACCGAAATAGGTTTGAATGGCTCCTATCAACCGCTTGATCGATTAAGGTTTACGGCTCAAGGTCTATATCGGCGCAATGGCGATGTGGATCGGGGCAGCGTAAACCTTGATTATGGCCTGGTTGACATAGCGTTGTTGAATTATGAGAGCGGCAGGGTCGGCGTGCGCGCCGGTCGGATTAAGACACCGTTCGGTTTATATAATGAAACTCGGGATGTCTCTTTTACGCATCCGACTATATTATTGCCTCAGGGAATCTATTTCGAACGTTCACGCTCGCTATTGGTATCTTCGGATGGCGGCTCACTTTACGCTGAACAGCGCACGCTCTATGGAGATTTTTCCATTAAGCTTAATGTCGGGATTCCGTTAGGGAATAACAGAGAGATACGGTCATCTATACTCGGCCCTGATGCTAAAGGCGAGTTTCAGTCGAAGCCGGCTGTTGCTGCGCAGCTTAATTATGAGATTAATGGCGGAGAATATATTTTTGCTGTGAGTTACGGAAGTATTGACCTTGAATATCAGCCTGCAGCGGGCGAGACGTTATTGAACGGTGAGGCGTATGTTCAGTCATTAGTGTTTTCTGCTCAATATAATGGTGAAAAATTCTCGTTAACAGGCGAATTTGACCACCGTTGGAATGAGATCAGTAAGTTTGGACGTTCTCCTCCAGACTCTGAATCGATTACGGAAACTTGGTATATTCAAGGCGGATATCAGATTTTGCCGCAGTTGCAAGCGAATGTTCGTTATGATGTTATTTATAACGATATAGATGATAAGCATGGGCAACGCTTTGCTAATAGCAAATTGCCCAATCATATTGCCTATGCTAACGATTGGATGTTCGGTCTGCGCTGGGACCCGGCAGCATCGTGGATGTTAAGAGCAGAATATCATCGCGTTCATGGCACGGCGTGGTTGCCTCTGGCGGATAATCCCGTCACCAGTTCGCTTATTCAGGATTGGAATTTGTATGGATTGCAATTATCGTTCAGGTTTTAGTTAAGCAGATGCATATCAATGGAATCTTTTTTAGTTTGAGATGGAAGTTAGCCATTCTGTTTGGCAGTGTCTTTTTGATATTGCATAGCGTTTTTTCCTATTTTTCCTATCTGGAAGCTATAGATAATTTTGAGGTAGGCCGAAAAAAAATTCAAAATAATCATATCAATATCGCTACAGCGCTAACTGAAGACTCATTTTTAGTGCTAGAGCAATTTGGTGAACTGTTGTCATTGATCGATCTTCTCTCGTCTCACGACAAGTCGCGAAACCAAACATTATCGGTGCTGGATGAAACTTTGTCGAAATGGCAGTTCAGTTGGGACATGGAAAATGTCACTTTTTTCGACAAACAAGCACAGCCTGTAAAGTCCTGGGGCAGTCAACTGGTTGCCGTAAATTCGGCCGTCAAGCAAGTTCTGAGCAATGAAGCGCCGGCGCATCAGATTTTTTGCCCCCACACGTGTTTTCAACAGACTATTACGCCGGTTATGGGAGACTCCGAAATAACCGGTGCTTTTAGCGTCATTCGGTCATTTGCCGACGTTATCATTAAATACAAGCGGGCAACGCATTCGGATATCGGTCTTTTAATCATGGATGAAGCGACAGGTGAGCATCAATGGCCTTATAAACTGTCTGGCATGACATTGCCTGAAAAAAATATACCGGTATTTGACTATGTCTCCAGACATTTCAAGATTGATGAACTGTTGGAACACAGCAAGACGATAAAACTGGATAATGCTGTTTTTGAGGTTAGAGTTTTCCCCGTTCATCAAGAGGCGGCAGGGCCGCCCTTTTTTCTGTTTGTCGATGACATTACTGCTGATTTCAAAGGCTTTAAGGATGATCTGAAGCAAGTCTGGTTTCAGGGAGCTGTCAGTTTTTTGGTTTCCCTCATATCGCTGGTAGTGGTTCTGCATTTAATGTTGCGCCGCGTTACGAAACTTTCACAGGCTTTGCCTTTATTATCGCAGAATCAGTACGAGGAATTTAAGCAACAGATAGCGATAAAAAATTTTTCTCATTTGGGCTACGATGAGTTGGATAAATTAAATGATACAGCGTTAACCTTGTCGGACCAATTGGAGTCTCTGGAGCTGGAGGTGCGCCGTAATACGCTTAAATTGCTGGAAAAAAGCCAGGCTCTCGGAAAAGAGAGGGATTTTATCCGGCAATTAGTTGAAGTAGCACCCATTATTATTATTACCCAAAAATTGAACGGCATAATTTTGACCATCAATCAGGCTGGCGTTGATGAGTTTGAGTCCGATAGCCGATCTATAATCGGTAAAGTGTTTGATGCTTTCCTGCCGGAATCGGACAAGGAGCACCTAAACAAATTGAACCAATTGAGAGCGGGCGATTTGGGTTCCGGCCGGTTTCAGGTTGACGGCTTCTTATTGACTGAATCCAGTAAGTTGCTGAATGTCTCCTGGTTGCACACATTGCTGAAGTCCAATGACGAGAATAACGAGATGGTTATTTTGACTTTGGGTGTCGATATTAGCGCCCGCAAGATTGCGGAAGAAAAAGAGCCTCAGCATACCCATTCGTAACCATTTTTACACAGGCTCCGGCTCAGGGTTGTAAATATCGATTTGCTCTGGATTATTATTTAACGGCTCAAGTTCGTAGATGAGGCAATAAAACTGAAAAGTGTTTGACTTTATTGCGAATAGGGCGGCTGTACAAAATTTTCTGAATATAGACTGATGGTTTACAATACCCGGTTTTATCCCGTAACAGAGCAGATGACATCGCGAAATTTCTGTTGTTATCAAGCCTTCTTGTTGGGGTGCAAGTTGAACTAAATATAAAGTAATTACATGAAAAAAATAAAATGCGCTGTTATTGGTACAGGCTATTTGGGGAAATTCCACGCACAGAAATACGCATCATTGCCTGATTGCGAGCTGGTTGCTGTTGTTGACATTAATGAAGCGGCGGCTAGAGATGTTGCCGGGCAATATGGCGCCAAAGCGCTGACAGACTACAAACCGCTGCTTGGCGAAGTCGATGCCGTAAGTATTGTCGTGCCAACGACGCTGCATCATGAGGTTTCAAAGGATTTTCTTGAAAATGGCGCGCATGTGCTGGTGGAGAAGCCGATTACCGTAACGGTTGAGGAAGCCGACGAATTGATAGCGATTGCCAGGGCAAAAAACTTGATTTTGCAGGTAGGGCACCTGGAGCGTTTTAATCCGGCCGTATTGGGACTCGATAACGAACAAAAGCCGCTGTTTATCGAATCTCATCGCTTATCGCCTTTTAATCCGCGTGCCAATGATGTCAGCGTAGTGCTGGATTTAATGATTCATGACATCGACATTATCCTGGCGCTGGTGGATTCCGAAGTAGAGCGCATCGATGCCAGCGGCACGCCGGTACTGACTCAGGGCACTGACATCGCCAACGCCAGGCTGTTATTTAAGAACGGCTGTGTGGCCAACGTGACCGCCAGCCGCATCAGCATGAAGATGGAGCGCAAAATGCGCATGTTCCGTCCCGATTCATATGTCTCGGTCGATTTCCAAAACCGTATTCTGACCAAGCACCGTACCGGCACCAAGGAAATGTTCCCCGGTATTCCCGAAATAGAAACCGAAGAATCTGTGTTTGAAAGCGGCGACGCCTTACTGGAAGAAATCAAGCATTTCATCAATTGCATTCATACCGGCGAGAATCCTCTGGTATCCGGTGAAGCCGGCAAAAGAGCACTTGAGACGGCGATACAGATTACGCGCTTGTTGGGCGATAAATAACCGCACTTTTTGCACTACGCTATAAGATTTTCTGAATAAATAAAAGGCAATAACAATATGATACCAATGGTAAACCTGAAGGCTCAATACGCTGAAATTAAAGACGAAATTGAGCAAGGGCTGGCTGAGACAATAGCAAACTGCTCGTTTATTCTAGGCCCTAATGTGCAGGCATTTGAAAAAGAAGCGGCTGAATATCTGGGGGTCAAACATGCCATCGGCGTGGCTTCAGGAACCGACGCTCTGCATCTGGCATTGATTGCGGAAGGCATCGGCGCTGGTGATGAAGTCATCACTACCGCCTTCACTTTTATTGCTACGGCCGAAGCGATCAAATACGTCGGCGCCAAGCCGGTCTTTGTCGATATCGATCCAAAGACTTTCAATATCTCGCCGGAAGCCATAGAAAAAGCCATTACGCCTAAAACCAAAGCGGTAATGCCCGTGCATTTGTTTGGCCAGCCGGCCGACATGGCTAAAATTCAAAAGCTATGCGATGAACACAATCTGAAGCTGATCGAAGATTGCTGTCAATCATTCGGCGCCAGCATCAATGGCAAACAGACCGGCGCTATTGGGCATGCGGCTGGCTTCAGCTTCTTTCCGAGCAAAAACCTGGGCGCCTTCGGAGATGGCGGTCTGGTGACGACAAACTCCGATGAAACCGCTGCCAAGATTAAGCAGCTGCGCAACCACGGCTCCGACGTGCGCTATTATCATGATGTCATCGGCTATAACAGCCGCCTCGATGACATGCAGGCGGTAATTCTGAGAGCCAAGCTGAAACGGATCGATCAGTACAATAAAGGCCGCCGTCATGCCGCGCATCTTTATTCGGAATTAATGGCTGACTTGCCGTTGGCGACCCCGTTTGAAGATGGTCTGGGCGAGCATGTTTATCATCAGTATACTTTGCTGTGCGATCGCCGGGATGACGTGATAAAAGCTTTGCAGGACAAGCAAATAGGCTGCGCCGTGTATTATCCGGTACCATTGCATAAGCAAAACGTTTTCAAAGAGGAGTGTGCGGGATTGACTCTGCCTGTGACTGAGTCTGTTGCGGCCAATTGCTTCTCGTTGCCGATCTGCCCTTATCTGGCTGATTCGACCATCAAAGAAATTGTCAGTGTTATCCGCGAGGTTTTGACCGCTTAAACTTATCGCAGGATTGATCAAGCGATAAAAACTGACGCAATACCAATAAAGGCCGGCTCTTAGTCGGCCTTTTGTTTGCTGGTTACTGGCATTATTTACTCAATAGGTTATTTCTTGTCACAAAACAAACCTTTAACTGTCCTGTTTAGCGCTGGCGAATCCTCGGGTGATCAGCATGCCGCCAATATGTTTCTGGAATTGCGCAAATATCGGCCTGATATCCAGGGCATTGGCATGGGCGGTGCAAAAATGGCTCAGGCGGGTATCGATGTTCGCTATGATTCATCGAATATCGCCGTAATCGGCCTTGTCGAGGTTATAAAGCATTATGGCGAAATCCGCCGCGCATTAAAGCTCATGCAGAAAATAGTCTCGGATGAGCAGCCTGATTTGCTGGTTTGCGTCGACTATAAGGAATTCAACTTCAAACTGGCGCGATATGCCAAGCAATGCGGTATCAAGGTATTGTTCTATGTCAGTCCGCAGATATGGGCATGGCGCCCTGGGCGGGTCAAGAAATACGGCGAAGTGATCGATATGATGGCCGTTATCTTTCCTTTTGAGACGGCTTATTATGAAGCCGAAAATGTGCCGGTGCGTTATGTGGGGCATCCGTCTGTGAATAAAGTCCATGCCCAGCATTCGAAGGAAGAAGATTTAGTGCGTTTTGGGCTGGATCAAAAAAAGACGATTATCGGCCTATTGCCGGGAAGCCGCGCCAATGAGATCAAGCGCATGCTGCCGGTCATGCTGAAAGCCGCCGAAGAAATTCAAAACGATATGCCTGAAGCCCAGTTTCTGCTGCCTCAGGCCGACTCGATCAGCGATGCCTTACTTGAAGCGTATTTGAGTCAGTCGCCGGTTAAAATTATCACGGTAAAAAATCAGCCTTATGATGTGATTCAATGCTGCGATGTAGTCATGACGACTTCGGGCACGGCAACGCTGGAAATTGCTTTATTAACCGTGCCTATGGTTATCGCCTATAAGCTTTCACCGCTGACCTACCTACTTGGAAGATGGCTGGTAAATACGCGGTTTATTGGATTGCCCAATATTATTGCTGGTAAAGGGATTGTAAAGGAACTCATTCAACATGAGGCGACTCCTGAAAAGCTGGCTGCGGAAGTCAACCGGATTTTGACCGATAAGTTCTATGCCGATGCGATGCGCGACAATTTATCCCGGGTTAAAGCGCAGTTGGGCCAAGGCGGAGGCTCAAAGAACATGGCGGAACTCGCTTGGACTATGCTGTCTAAAAACGAAGCAATTTAATATCATAAGGATAAATCTTGATTTGAAAATCAAAACTATCCGAATACATATCTCTATGTGATAATAAACAGTTCGATTGGGTAATACTTCTTTACATACAGGACATAAACAATGGACGAGAACAAGAAGAAAGCGCTGGGCGCAGCGTTGATGCAGATAGAAAAACAGTTCGGCAAAGGCTCTGTCATGCGCATGGGCGATGTGGCCGCCTCGCGTGATATCGAAGTGGTTTCTACCGGTTCTCTGAGCTTGGACATTGCGCTGGGTTGTGGAGGCTTGCCTCGCGGCCGTATCGTGGAAATTTATGGGCCTGAATCTTCCGGTAAGACTACCTTGACACTGCAAGTCATCGCTGAAATGCAAAAGCTCGGCGGTACGGCGGCATTTGTCGATGCCGAGCACGCGTTGGACCCAGGTTATGCCGAAAAAATCGGCGTCAATGTTGATGATCTTCTAGTATCGCAGCCCGATACTGGCGAACAGGCCTTGGAGATCACCGATATGCTGGTGCGTTCAGGCGCTGTTGATGTGGTCGTCGTCGACTCGGTCGCAGCCTTGACGCCTAAAGCCGAAATTGAAGGTGATATGGGCGATTCGCACATGGGCCTGCAGGCGCGTTTAATGTCCCAGGCATTAAGGAAATTGACGGCCAATATCAAACGCTCCAATACACTGGTTATTTTTATCAACCAGATCAGGATGAAAATCGGGGTCATGTTCGGCAGTCCGGAAACCACAACCGGCGGTAATGCGCTTAAATTCTATGCTTCAGTGCGGATGGATATCCGACGCATCGGTTCAGTTAAGAAAGGTGAGGAAGTGATAGGCAACGAAACCCGTGTAAAAGTGGTTAAAAACAAAGTCGCTCCGCCTTTCAAGCAGGCCGAATTTGAGATTTTGTATAACGAAGGCGTGTCGTTTCTGGGCGAGTTGGTTGACTTAGGAGTCAATTACGGTTTTATTCAAAAGTCGGGTTCCTGGTATAGTTATGGCAATGAAAAAATCGGCCAAGGCAGAGATAATGCCAAAACTTTCCTGAAAGAACATCCCGACATGGCCAAAGAGATCGAAGGCAAAATACGGGCCGAAGCGTTCGGACGAAGAGCCGAATTCAGTGAGGAACCTAGCTTTACTGATGAAGGCGAATAGTCTATTTAGTCCTCATAGTCTGTTGTGAATGACGTTCATAAGGATATTAAAGAAACTTGTCTGCGATTGCTGTCTCGTAGAGATCACAGCCGGAAAGAATTGCTCAATAAACTGGCGGGCAAAGGCTTTGATAGGGAAGATGTATCGGCTGTCATTGACGAATTGGCACAGCAAGGCTGGCAGGATGATCAACGTTATGCGCAGAACTACGCTCGCTACCGCATGCAGAAAGGCTACGGACCTGTTCGCATTGAATATGAATTGCGGCAAAATGGTATTGACGAGATTGATTTAGACGCAGTTTTGCAGGCGTCTGACAGTAGCTGGATGGACTTGCTGGAACAGGTTTACAACAAAAAATATAATCATAAAAAAAATCTGGACAGAAACGAGTGGGCTAAACGCAGTCGATTTTTGTTGCACCGCGGCTTTACTGGTGAAATGATCAGCGCTTTGCTTGACCATTTGAATATTAACAAGAATAAATTTTAGTTTTAAAAATCATTTATTTACCATTACCATGAAAAAAATGACTAGCTCAGAACTGCGCGCTGCTTTTCTGGAATTCTTTCGTGAACGAGGACATTCTGTACAGCCTTCAAGCTCCCTGGTACCCGGCAATGACCCGACATTGTTATTCACCAATGCCGGCATGGTGCAGTTTAAAGATGTATTCCTAGGCAGAGAACACCGTGATTATAACCGGGCGGTGACTAGTCAGCGCTGCGTCAGGGCGGGCGGCAAGCATAACGATTTGGAAAATGTCGGTTATACGGCACGCCATCATACCTTTTTTGAAATGCTGGGCAATTTCAGCTTCGGCGATTATTTCAAGAAAGAAGCGATTTATTATGCCTGGGAATTTTTAACGAAAGAGTTGGATATTCCGCCGCAGAAATTATGGGTGACTGTTTTTGAGGAAGACTCCGAAGCGGAAAAAATATGGCTTCAGGATGTTGGGATTGATCCAAACCGGTTCTCAAGAATCGGCGCCAAGGATAATTTCTGGTCTATGGGCGACGTAGGGCCTTGCGGGCCCTGTACTGAAATATTCTATGATCATGGCGAAGGAATTGCCGGCGGCCCTCCAGGTTCGCCAGATGAAGACGGCGACAGATATATTGAAATCTGGAACCTGGTATTCATGCAGTATGATCGCGACAGTGAAGGCAATTTGCATCCACTGCCCAAACCTTCTGTTGACACCGGCATGGGGCTTGAGCGGATTTCTGCGGTAATGCAGGGCGTACACAGCAATTATGAGATTGATCTGTTTCAGAAATTGCTGCGGGCTGCGGCCGAGATTGCTGGAACCCATGATTTGACGCAAAGTTCGTTGCGCGTGATCGCCGATCATATCCGGTCCTGCGCCTTCTTAGTGGCTGACGGCGTCATGCCTTCAAATGAGGGGCGCGGTTATGTCTTGCGGCGCATCATTCGCCGGGCTATTCGCCACGGTTATCGTCTAGGTATCCGTGAGGTGTTTTTCTACAAATTGGTCGCGCCACTGGTCGAAGCAATGGGCGAAGCTTACCCTGAGCTTAAAAACGGGCAGGCCCAGGTTGAACGCGTACTGAAAAAGGAAGAAGAGCGTTTTGCTGAAACCTTGGAACAAGGCATGAAAATCCTTGAAGCCTGTGTGGCCAAAATGGAAGGCTCTGTGATTCCAGGTGGGACTGTATTTCAGCTTTATGATACTTATGGTTTTCCAGTGGATTTGACGGCTGACTTTGCCCGTGAAAACAATCTCACTGTCGATCACGCCGGTTTTGAAATGGCTATGTCTGAGCAGCGTGAACGGGCGCGGCTGGCCAGCAGTTTCGGGGCCGATTACGATCAGGACATCAGGCTGGACGTGCAGACCGAATTTACCGGCTACGGACAACTCGATGATCAGGTGCATATCCTCGGCCTTTATTTAAAAGGTCAGCCGGTCGATAGTCTCGACGAAGGTGACGAAGGCATTGTGGTTCTGGATAAGACGCCTTTCTACGCTGAATCCGGCGGTCAAGTGGGTGATTGCGGCAAAATTGAAGCCGGTGGTGCGATATTTGAAGTTGCCGATACACAAAAGCAGGGCAGTAATCTGTTCTTGCATAAAGGTAGGGTGGCTGCCGGAACATTAAACAAGGGACAATTGTGCGATGCGCGTGTCAGTACAGCAGATAGAAAAGCAACCGAATTGAATCACTCTGCCACACATTTGTTGCATGCGGCATTAAGAAAGGTCTTGGGCGAGCACGTGGCTCAAAAAGGCTCACTGGTTAACCCGGAGCGCTTGCGTTTTGATTTTTCCCATTTTGAGCCGGTAACGGCTGACGAAATCAGCACTGTTGAGCACCTGGTCAATGAGCAGATCCGCATGAATAATCCTGTTTCCGCGCAGATTATGGCAAAAGATGAAGCTATGAATGCCGGAGCCATGGCCTTGTTCGGCGAAAAATATGGCGACGAAGTCAGGGTCTTAAAAATCGGCGACTTCTCAACCGAGCTGTGCGGCGGTACGCATGTTGAGCGATCAGGCGATATAGGCTGCTTTAAGATAATCAGCGAAACGGGTATTGCTGCTGGCGTCAGACGTATTGAGGCGGTTACTGGCAGTGCCTGTATTGACTGGATCGAATGCCGCGATAAAGCATTGAGCAGTATTGCAGGGCTGTTGAAAAGTTCAGCGGACAAGGCATCTGAAAAGGTCGAGCAGCTGATAGAAAAGAATAAGTCGCTGGAAAAACAGTTGGAGCGGCTGAAATCGAAACTGGCAAGTTCAGCAGGCGGTGAACTCAGCTCTCAGGCCATCGATGTCAATGGGATCAAAGTGCTGGCCACTAAACTTGATGACGTTGATCCTAAGTCCATGCGCGACATGGTGGATCAGCTGAAAAACAAATTAGGCAGCTCTGCCATCGTGCTGGCAGTCGTCGAAGGCGATAAGGTCATGCTGTGCGCAGGTGTTTCCAAAGATCAGATGGGCCGTGTAAAAGCCGGTGATCTGGTTAATTTTGTAGCGACTAAAGTCGGCGGCAAAGGCGGTGGCCGGCCTGATATGGCTCAGGCTGGCGGCAACGATCCGTCAAAGTTGGCTGAGGCACTGGCTCAAGTTCCGGCTTGGGTGCAAGAGCAAATGAATGCTTGAAGATAAGGTTATAGTGAATGGCATTATATGTATATAAGTTTGGCGGTACATCGGTAGGCTCTGTAGAGCGTATTAAAGCAGTCGCTGAAAAAGTTAAAAAAGTTCATGATCAAGGTGATCAGATTGTTGTTGTGGTTTCTGCAATGAGTGGCGAAACCAATCGCTTGGTTGCCCTAGCAAGAGAAATGCAACCCCAGCCCAACGAGAGGGAAATGGATGTTCTGCTTTCAACGGGAGAACAGGTTACTGTTTCGCTTTTAAGCATGGCCTTGCACGAGATAGGGTGTCCGGCATGTTCTTATACGGGAGGACAGGTAAAAATCCTGACCGATAGCAGTCATACGAAAGCGCGCATACGCAATATTGATGATACCCGCATGCGAGCCGATCTTAATGGGGGCAAAGTAGTGGTTGTCGCCGGTTTCCAAGGCGTGGATGAGAACAACAATATCACAACGCTGGGCCGTGGAGGCTCTGATACGACTGCCGTCGCTTTGGCAGCTGCTTTGAAAGCTGATGAGTGCCACATCTATACCGATGTGGATGGTGTTTATACCACTGATCCTCGGGTAGAACCGAAAGCCCGCCGGCTTGATAAGATTACCTTTGAAGAAATGCTGGAAATGGCCAGCTTGGGTTCAAAAGTATTGCAAATCAGGTCGGTAGAGTTTGCCGGCAAGTATAACGTTGCTTTAAGAGTATTATCATCATTTACAGAAGGTAAGGGTACGCTCATTACCTATGAGGAATCACAAATGGAAAGTGCTTTAGTTTCCGGAATCGCATTTAATCGTGACGAGGCAAAATTAACCATTACTGGCGTGCCTGACTTACCAGGTGTTGCATTTAAAATTCTTGGGCCGATAGCTGATGCAAATATCGAAGTCGATATGATCATCCAGAATATTGCCGATGATGCGACGACTGATTTTACCTTTACCGTGCATCGCAACGATTATCCCAGAGCAAAAGCTTTGTTGGAAAATGGATGTGCAGAGCTTGGAGCTAGAAAAGTGGCTGGCGATGACAGCATAGTAAAAGTTTCAATTGTAGGCGTAGGCATGCGTTCTCATGCCGGAATTGCCAGCACCATGTTTAAAACGCTTGCAAAAGAAGGTATAAACATTAAAATGATATCGACATCGGAAATTAAAATTTCCGTCGTTGTTGATGAGAAATATTTGGAATTGGCGGTCAGAGCATTACATGCGGCTTTTAAATTAGACCAAGAAATAGAGTCTTAGATTTTATTTTAACTTAGGACTTTATTTATCTGAAAAAGCTGCTATAATTGTTGTTCTTGGTTGGATGCTGTGTAAGAACAGTGGTTTTTAAATAGACATAGGGAGAAGCCATGCTTATCTTGACTCGTCGGGTAGGAGAGACTTTGATGATCGGTGATGAAGTTACAGTCACTGTTCTTGGAGTCAAAGGAAATCAGGTTCGCATCGGTGTTAATGCACCAAAAGAAGTCTCTGTTCATAGGGAAGAAATTTACGAACGGATTAAAAAAGAACAGGCCGAGTCTACAGGCTTAACCGGTTCAGAAGAGTAAAAGTTTTAGGAGAGATGGCCGAGAGGCCGAAGGCGCTCCCCTGCTAAGGGAGTATGTGCCAAAAGCGCATCGAGGGTTCGAATCCCTCTCTCTCCGCCACTTAATTAAAGGTTGATTTTTGTTTTTTAATAGAATGAAAAATAAAAGTTGACAAGGATGAGGTAAAGAAGGATAATAGTCGGATCAACAAGGCGCCCGTAGCTCAGCTGGATAGAGTACTCGGCTACGAACCGAGCGGTCGGGAGTTCGAATCTCTCCGGGCGCGCCATTGAAGAAGACAAAAAAGTTTATTCCCCTGTAGCTCAGTCGGTAGAGCGGATGACTGTTAATCATTAGGTCGGCGGTTCGAGCCCGTCCGGGGGAGCCAAAAGAAACAAGGCCTTAGGTAATTTACCAAGGCCTTTTTTATTGCCTGAAAATTTCTATGTGTGCTTGGATAGGGCGCATTCAAAACAAAAAATCACAATAAACCGTAACAAAAATCCAGAATATTGCAGGTCTGTGATACTTTTAATATGGATGTTTTAGATGTTCGTAAAAGCCAATATCAGAGGCGCGGACATCGGTTACGGTAGTTTTTTCATATCGCCAAATCTATCACGACAAGGTAATAGATGTGTTGAGACTGATGCAGGCGATTAAGTAGCCAGTGATAACTGTAATACATTATCAGTTTTTGCCTGATGAAGGCTGATCTGCAGTTATCCAACTGATGTTACGCATCAATTGATCTCTGTGCTGTTTGAGTGTTGCTGTGTGTCGTGTAGGGTCGAATTCACTTGTGCTCCTTGCGGGTATTCGCACTGCCTAGGCCAGCACACGGGCGGTTTGTTACAGGTGGAATATCCTAAAGGGCACAAGCGAATTCGACCCTACAACGACGTAACATCAGCTATTAAATCAAGCTTAAAGTATTGCAGATATAAAAATGAAATAGCCAGAATATTGAAATGGAACTGAAGGCTGTTCTAGCACCGCTTTAGCCTTACCGGAATGCCGCCTTTGGGCCGTATAGTTACAGCCATTTCAATCTCGATTTCATCGTTATTGAGCAATTCCACATCATAATGCTGAACAATCATGCTTAGCAGCAACTGACTTTCGAGTAAGGCAAAATGGTTGCCGATACAGACGCGTTCGCCGGTACCGAAAGGCATATAAGCGAATTTCCTTTTATCAGCCGTTAAAAATCGCTCAGGATCGAATTGCTCCGGTTGTTGCCAATAGTCGGGATGATGGTGAATATTGTAGATGCTGAATATTGCCAGGCTGTCAGCTTTAAGGGCATACCCGTCAATTTCTGTATCTTGGCTTATTTTGCGTATCAGAATGCCTGCCGGTGGGCGGATACGCATGGCTTCGCTCAATACCGCCCGGGTATAAACCAATTGCTGTAGAGATTCGGCATCGGGAGTATTGTCTTGCAACTGATCATGGAGCTCAGCTTTGAGTTTTGCTAGAACATCTGGATGTCGAGCCAATAAATATAATGTCCAGGTAAGTACGTTTGCCGTGGTTTCATGACCGGCAGTGAAAATCGTAATCACTTCATCGCGAATTTGCAGGTCGCTCATGGAATTGCCTGTATCGTCATCGCGCACATTCAACAACATGCTCAATAAATCGCGTTGCTCAATAGATTGGGATCGGCGCTGATTAATCATGCTGTAAATAATATTGTCCAATACGCCTGTAGCTTGTTTGAATGCTCGATTGGCAGGTGTCGGTATAAATAAAGGCGGCGTTAAAGGATTCGATATGGTTTTGGCAGCGTACTTTAATCCGGTATCCAAAGCTGATGCGATATCGCCTACTTTGTCGAGTACGCTGGTGCTGAACATCGTTTGGGTGATGACTTCCAGTGCCAATTGCATCATTTCATCGGCAAGGTTGACATGCGCCCCATCGCCTAATTGCTGCCAGCGATGCAACAAGTTGTTTCCGGCTGTAACCATTTGCGGAATCATGGGCGTCAGACTGGCCCGCTGAAAGACCGGTTGCATCAAGCGTCGTTGCCTACGCCATAAATCGCCCTGGCTGGTAAGCAGTCCTTGTCCTAAAATCAAGGACAGACCCGTCGGCTTTTTCGGGTTGTACATTTTGACAAAGTTATGGCTTTGTTTGACTAAAGCTTGCTCCACTAACTGTGGATGACTGAATAAATAAAGCTGACGGGTGGCTAGCCTGAAGCTGACCAAGTCTCCATAATCGCGCTGCCAGCTGCAGAGCGCTTGAAAAGGATTAGCTTTATATTGACGTAAATTGCCCAGCAAAAAATCGCCTTTGACGCGAGGAATCGTTTTGGTTGCCATTGTCGATAAAATTGGAAAAAAGGCTATTTTTGACGAAAAACAGGAAATGTCAATGAATCGCCGAGTTCGTGTAAGAGTTTAAAGTCCCATTGTCGATAGTTAATGTGATTTACAGAAGCATAAAATTCACTGCTCTACAGTTTAACTTGCATCTGAAGATAGCTTCATGGCATTGACGTTAGCTTTCAACATGACTGTAGAGATTGCTGAATAGCTGAACCACTATAAAAATCATGGTTTGAGTTACTCGGATGGCTGTCTTCCTGCTGGGAATTTCTGCCGCGAAATCTTCAATGGCTTTATTCAGGAATCTGACCAGGACTGGCTGCGGGCTGCCCTGAGTTGAGCGCTGCATGAATCGGTTCTGTAATCGCGCCCTGATCTTCTCGTCCATGTCCTTCTCCTTGATCAGTGATTGCAGTTCAGCCTCCAACAGCATGGCCTGCTTTTCCAGCCAGTCGAAGTCCATCCCTTCTTGGGAAGGCAACGGGCCTAAGGCTTGCTGGAAGACGCACAGCACATCGAAGCATAGGGTCAGAAAAAGATATGACATATCCTGATTCTGCTCGGCAATGACGGCTGGAAAGACATTGAATATTGCTTGCGACAGAGCCGCCTGATCGAACTGAAACCGTTCGATGATCTCGCTGACTTCTTCTTCGTCCAGGTGCTTGGCATATTTGAGTGCTTGATAGAGCTCGGGACCGTCCAGTTCGCGCATGATGCTATGGTTTAAAGAGTGGTAACAAAAATTTTCCTTAAAGGTGTTGTTATAGTACACATTTGAAGCCAATGAAATAACGATGAATGCGTATATAGCTCAGCTGCTGCAGGCAGATATCTTTGTGAAGGCAAGTTGAAAAAGGCCAAGAGTAATTTTTCGGCGCTTTGATGGATGAGGAGGTGCGGATGTTAATAGATGAATGCACCGATTAAGCAGCATTTTGGTAAAAACTTTATCTTCATAGCACCATAGTTGGCACTATTTCTTCAGAGCCAAAAGAAAAAATTGCGGAATCCGGTGAGTTGCAAGAACTCTATATGTGCTGCTGCAATGCCGTTGGAATTTGTACTTCGCAAGCGGTGAAAGGACTATTCTTAACAAGTTTATTGTTTCTTGCCAATAGAGACTATCAAGGTTATAAGTTAAGTTGTTTTCTCAATTTATGAGGATGTTTATCTCTATTAAATTGCTGTATTACAACGAAAGGATTAAGCAGAGCCTACTGCAAAGGAAAAAGTAAAAATACGGGGCTTTGAGGAATTTTGAAAGAAGGGAGACTAAAAATAAAAAAACTTCCAAGGCCGTTAAGCCTTGGAAGTTATTAAGTTGCTACGTGGTTAAGTAATCCAGGCAGTTTGTTAAAGAGGATGATTATTCGCATTGCAGATGTCCAGCATTGGCCCGTTTACGGTTCAGGTTGACGTTGCTGGCAATGGCCGCCGTTGCGAACAGCGTAGAGGAGATAATAAATTCTCCAGAAACAAATCCTAATACACCGGTAACAAATACAATCCCAGTTAACACGTCTTTATAAAAGTCATTCATAGGTAAATCCTCATAGAGTTAGTTTTTTTGAAATGCAACTCAACTATACGTTAGACTTTTGTCATTAACAATATTACAAAATATATACATATTGTTTCTTATTGTTATACATTTATTTAATAAACTTTTAATTAAAACAGGATAAAGTTATAGAGTTAATCATCAGTTGCTCTGTCATACAGTTATTGCAATTCGTCCCGATTTTGCGGCTTTGTACAATTCTATTTCTATTGATTTAGGGAATCGACCTGTTGGAAATTGCCGATCAAGATTATTGTTCAAATAAAAATGCCGGCTGTCTCTCCGTTTCTGCCAAACATTAATTTGTCCGTAATAAGAGCCCATTAACCTCTTACTTTTCTGCCGCCCTTTATATTGTCGGCGGATTCTACCTTCCTTTAAAAAAGTTTTGGTCATCGTCAGCATGGCTGAACCAATGCCTCTGAAATAATAAAGATAATCGGGCCGGAACTAATGCTTGTGAGATCCGTTAGCACAGCCCTTAGTTTATTCCCCATCCATGTATAACGCCATTCTTGAATTAAGAACTGATGTTACGCCGTTGCAGGGGCAAGTTCTTGGGTATTCGACCGGAGACAAACGCCCGCGTACCGGCCTATACAGTGCGAATCAATTCGCACCGACACGGCATTGCAGTAAAACTAAAACAAAACATAAATCGATTCGTGCGTAACATCAGTTAAGAAAAATATAATATATCAAGCGTGTTTCATCGTCTCATTTGAAGCTGGGGCTCGTCAGGAGTTTCATTTCCAATCGCTTTACGTCATAGGCATTTAGATGAAAATAACAACGAAAAAAGCGGATACGCAAAATAAAGTTAGTAAATTATAAAACTCTAATATACTATAGCAAGCAAAGAAGCAATTCATGCTATTGCAAATAGCGTTTAAGCTTTTGGCCTTTGTTTACCGTTATCTGCCGCGCTTATTTGATAGGCATTGTAGTTTCTTAAATTCAGGTGCTGCAGTAGTGGTCAGGCCTGGAGCCAGCAGATTGACAGCCTGCCAGCTGACATTCTGGTTTCTTAGGGATAGAAAGAACGAGCATGAGGGTTGTTGTATGCAAAAAGAAAGGATTAACGCATTTAGGGAGACAAGTAAAACATTTGCCGATGAGTTAGGCAGCTTGTTGATAGATGTGTTTCACTATTTGGCTTTGTTTGTTATCGGCGCCAGCGTAGTCTGGTCGGCGGTAGTGGCGTATGCCGGCATGATCAGTCAGGGACATGCCACCATAGGCGATATATTACTGCTGTTTATTTATCTTGAACTGGGGGCCATGGTCGGTATTTACTTCAAAACCAACATGATGCCGGTGCGCTGCCTGATCTTTATTGCCATCACGGCACTATCAAGACTTCTTATTTCCGATATACAGGCACATCACCAAGCTGATACGGGAATTCTGCTGATATCCGGATCAATTCTGCTGCTGGCCTTATCAACGCTCGTTATCGGCAAACCATTTAATAATTGATGAATATGAACACCTTGTTTTAACACTATTTAACAATTAATCCAGAGAGGAGGAGCCATGATTGGTTCAGCCAAGATAAATCGGATTCTGCCGCGTCCCGGATTGCTGCGGTGGGAAATCGGTATTGCATTATTGATCAAAATCATTCTGTTGATGGGCCTTTGGTTCCTGATTTTCCGCTGGGAAGGCAAACCGTCAACCGGAAAGCCAGATATCGCTCAACGCTTTTCGCTGCCTGCCAAGCAATCTTCAATAACACCAAGTCTTTCATCTCAGTCTTATAAGGAGTTCCGCCATGTTAGGTGAAGATGTTGTAATGCTGTCCAGAATGCAATTCGGCCTGACGGCGCTTTATCACTTTCTGTTCGTGCCGCTCACCTTGGGCATGACGTTTATTCTCGGCATTATGGAATCGGTGTACGTCATGACCGGCCGGGAGGTTTACAAGGATATGACCAAGTTCTGGGGTAAGCTGTTCGGCATCAACTTCGCTATGGGCGTTACCACCGGCTTGACGCTGGAATTTCAGTTCGGCACCAACTGGGCTTATTACTCGCATTACGTCGGCGATATTTTCGGTCCGCTGCTGGCGAGTGAAGGCTGGATGGCCTTCTTCCTGGAGTCCACCTTTGTTGGGCTGTTCTTTTTCGGCTGGGACAAACTCTCCAAGGTCCAGCATTTGGTCGTGACTTGGCTGCTGGCGATAGGTACTAGCGTGTCAGCCCTGTGGATTTTGATTGCCAACGGTTGGATGCAGCATCCGGTAGGAGCTGAATTCAATTACGAAACGCTGCGCATGGAGATGACCAGCTTTGCCGATGTGTTTTTCAACCCGGTTGCCCAGGTTAAGTTCGTCCATACGGTTGCTGCAGGTTATGTGACCGGCTCGATGTTCGTGTTGGGCATCAGTTCCTGGTACCTGTTGAACAAACGCGACGTCGGTTTTGCCCGGCGTTCGTTTTCAATCGCTTCGGCATTTGGCTTGGCCTCAATCCTGTCAGTGATCGTACTCGGCGATGAAAGCGGTTATACCTCCGGCGAGACTCAAAAGATCAAACTGGCGGCGATCGAAGCGGAATGGGAAACCAGCCCGGCGCCAGCCAGTTTTACGGTGTTCGGCTTGCCTGACCAGGAGCATGAAAGAACGGATATGGCGATAAAAGTGCCTTATCTGCTGGGATTGATAGCGACTCGTTCCATTGATGAAGATGTGAAAGGCTTGAAAGATCTTCGCAATGAAAGCGCCGAACGCATCAAGCGCGGTATGGTGGCTTATGCAGAGCTGCAAAAACTTCGTAGTGGCGATAATAGTGAGCAGACTCGTCAGCGTTTTGATGCCCATAAAAATGACTTAGGCTACGGGCTGCTGCTGAAAAAATACACCGACAAAGTCGTGGATGCCGATGCCGGGATGATCCAGAAAGCCGCCAACGATACGATTCCGAAGGTAGGGCTGCTGTTTTGGACATTCCGCATCATGGTCGCTTGCGGTTTCACCATGCTGTTTATCTTTGCCGTAGCCTTTTACCACTGCGCTGTACGCAATGCCGACCAGAAACGCTGGTTGATGCGCATGGCGGTATGGAGCATTCCTTTGCCCTGGATCGCTGCCGAGACCGGCTGGTTTGTCGCCGAGTATGGCCGCCAGCCGTGGACCATTTCCGGCGTTTTGCCGACTCATCTGAGCGTTTCCAGTCTCAGCAGCGAACAGCTCTGGTTTAGTATCGGCGGCTTCGCGTTGTTTTACACGGTGCTGCTGGTTATCGAACTGTACCTGATGCTCAAGTATGTTCGCCTGGGGCCGAGCAGTCTTCATACCGGTCGTTACTTCCATGAACTGCAAGTCGCTCAAGGCCGCTAGGGCCATGCCACACTATTTAATAAGGAGCCTATTATGTTCGATTATGAAACTATCCGCCTGATCTGGTGGCTGTTTATCGGAGTCGTTGCCATCGCCTTTGCGTTGACTGAAGGCTTCGATTTCGGCATCTGCACTTTACTGCCGCTGTTGGGCAAGAGCGATGTGGAACGCCGTGTCATCATCAATACGATCGGTGCCACTTGGGAAGGCAATCAGGTTTGGCTGATACTGTTGGGCGGCGCCATTTTTGCGATCTGGCCAGCTGTATACGCGGCGCTGTTTTCGGGGCTATATGCGGCCATGCTGCTGGTGCTGTTTTCGTTGTTTTTCAGGCCGGCAGGTTTTGACTACCGCAGCAAGATCAGCAATGCGGCTTGGCGCAATGCCTGGGACTGGGGTTTATTCATCGGCGGAACTTTGCCGCCGGTTCTGTTGGGCGTTTTGGTCGGCAATTTGCTGCTTGGGCTGCCGTTTCACCTGGATCAGGATTTGCGCTCTTTCTATGACGGTTCGTTCTGGGCCTTGCTGAGCCCCTTTGCGTTATTATGCGGCGTAATCGGCCTGCTGGTTACCAGTTTCCATGGTGCTTTGTTCCTGAAATGGCGCACGGAAGGCGTGATCCATGAGCGTGCCAGAACAGCTGCATCCATACTCGGCCCTTTGTTGCTGATCAGTCTGGCGGCAGCAACGTTATGGCTGATGTCGACTGTCAACCGTCCTGAAATCACGCAGATGGCGGGGGCATCCGCGGCATCGAATCCGCTCAATAAAACTGTGATCGCAACTGGTGCGGGTTGGCTGCATCATTTTCTTGCTAAGCCCTGGATGCTGCTTGCGCCCGCATTGGGTTTTTCGGGCCTGGCCCTGGCCTGGCTGCTGGGTAAGGGGCAATCCAAGGCCGGGGCTTTTCTGATGAGCAGCATTGGTATTAGCGGGGTATTGTTGACTGTGGGATTAGGGCTGTTTCCATTCCTGCTGATTTCGACTACTGATCCTCGCTCCAGTCTGACATTATGGGATGCCACGGCCAGCCATACTACGCTACTGCTGGCATTTTGGATTACCGTGGTCTTCCTGCCGATTGTGCTTTTATACACGCGCTGGGTTTATAAGGTGATTTGGGGCAGCGTCACTGAAGCTGCAGTGTTAAAAGATTCACATACACTCTATTAAAATTAAGAGGAGAAACACGCATGTGGTATTTCACTTGGATGCTGGGCGCCAGCTTCGCCGCCGCTTTTGCCGTCATCAACGCTATGTGGCTGGAATCAAATTGCGATATCGATAACGAGGGCGTTGATCAGTCTTGCGATATTGTGCAAAAAGGCGATTCGTAATTGAATAAATAAAGGGTTGGCGTAAAAAGCCAACCCTTTTTATGCTTGAAACCCGAGCAAGCAGATCCCGGAACTTCTCCAGTCGGGAGGCAGTCATTTGGGAATAAATCCACGACAGCCGGTTTGGAGACCATGCTGTATATCGTCAAAACCTGATTGACTCGTATCAGGAGATCCTCATGAAACAGCGGGAAGTTTATCAGCACAAACTGCAAACACAGCTGGCCGAGTGGAGCGCCGCGATTGATCAGCTGAAATTCAGAGCGGATGAGACGGAGGCCGATGTCAAAGCTGAATATGATATGCAGGTCGGCGAGCTGCAGCAGAAACTGGATATTGTGCAAGGAAAGCTAGATGAACTGCAGCAAGCCCGCGATGACGTTTGGGAAAGCCTTAAGGCCGATGTGGAAGCAGCCTCAAATAATCTGGGTGAGTCGGTGAACTTGACGACTGCCAGATTTCATTAGCCAAGAGATTTAAAAACAATCGGCAGCTGAATATTTTCTTAAACTCGGGAGAAAATCATGCCTTACAAGCGTTTAACCGACTTACCTGATAATGTAAAAAATCATTTGCCCACGCATGGGCAGGAGATCTATCTGTCGGCCTACAACAATGCCTGGGATGAGTACAAGGAACCCGAGGAGCGCCGCTCCAGTGACGATGACAGGGAGACGGTGGCGCACAAAGTAGCCTGGGCGGCCGTGAAAAAGAAATATGAAAAACGCGGCGATGATTGGGTCGAAAAAAAGCATTAATTCAATAGGATCAATGTCCTGCTAATAGTCTTGCCTTACGTCGTCATGTTCAGTTTCTGGTTCGGATAACGTCAAGCGCTATATCTGTTAAAGTTCATCCAGTTTGTAGCGCGACAAATGACAAAAAACCTCATCACGGCAATATCGGTTATATAATGCCAAGCCTACTGACCGGAACCGCATGAGCGGTTTAAATTCCGGGATATGCTGAGCATGTACTCATCAGTCCGAATATTTCCTTAACCGATCGATAAGCTTAAATGGGCATTATAAAAAAACTGGCATCCCAAACTGCAATCTATGGCATCAGCAGTATTTTCGGGCGCTTCCTCAACTATCTTTTGGTGCCGCTTTATACCTATTATTTTTCGGCGGCGGAATATGGCGTGGTGTCGGAATTTTATGCCTATGCTGGCTTTTTTTCCGTGCTGCTGCTGTTCGGGTTTGAAACGGGCTATTTTCGCTTCCGCGACAAGGAGTCGCCCGGGCGCGATACGGCATATTCGACGGCGCTGATTTTTGTCGTTCTGGTCAATCTGGGTTTTTTTCTGCTCATCCGGTGGATTAATGCACCACTATCGGCAGCACTGCATTATGCCGATCATCCGGAATACGTGCTGTGGTTTGCAACCATTCTGACACTGGATGCAATGACTGCAATTCCTTTCGCACGGCTGCGGGCCGAAAACAAGGCGCTGCGTTTTGCCGGCGTCAAGATGGCCGAAATCATGATAACGATCCTGCTGAGCCTGTTTTTCATCGTTTATTGTCCCAAGGCGCTCGGGCAGAGTCCTGGTTCCTGGGTAAGTCGGGTTTATGATCCGACTATTGGCGTAGGCTACATCTTTATCGCCAATCTGCTGGCCAGCATATTCAAGTTTTTACTGTTAATTCCGCAGTTTAGAGGACTGACCTGGGGCTTCGACCGGCAATTGTTCGGCCGCATGCTGCGCTATTCGCTGCCGATGGTCGTGATCGGCTTCGCCGGCATTATCAACGAAATGCTCGATCGCGCCTTGCTCAAATACCTGCTGCCTTATGATGATGTCACTAATCTGAAAATGCTCGGCATTTACAGCGCCTGCTACAAGCTTTCGATTTTAATGTCATTGTTCATTCAGGCTTTCCGTTATGCCGCCGAGCCGTTTTTTTTCGCCTATGCCGGCAACAGCGATGCGCGCAACGTCTATGCCGATGTGCTCAAGTTTTTCGTGATTTTCTGCGTGTTTATCTTTTTGATGGTGACATTGTTCATCGATTTCTTTAAGTATTTTATCGGCGAGGAGTTTCGCGCAGGGCTCGAAGTTGTGCCGATATTGTTGCTGGCCAATCTGTGCCTGGGCATTTATGTCAATCTGTCGATCTGGTACAAGTTGACCGACCGCACGGTAATGGGCGCCTTTGTGTCATTGGCCGGTGCAGCTTTGACAATCGTGCTCAATATCTGGTTGATCCCTACGATGGGGTATGTAGGTTCGGCCTGGGCGACTCTGGCCTGTTACGGCGCGATGGTCATCGTCTCTTATGTGTTGGGCAGGAAGTATTACCCGGTGGCTTATGACCTCAAGCGCGTGGTTGGTTATACCAGCCTCGGCATCGCGTTGTATCTGGCGCATGAGCGATTACCGCTTGATGCCGGCCGGCCGGCATGGCTGTCTGCCGGCGGACTGATGCTGGTCTATCTTTTAAGTGTCGCGCTCTTTGAAAAGCGCAAGATAGCGGTAAAGCCGGCTTAAAGAGATGTGCTGTTATCTTTTTCCGCCGGCGTAAGCCCTACTTATTGGCTCGATGATCGATAATATCTTCAACGACGGATGGGTCAGCCAGGGTAGATGTATCGCCGAGATTACTGATCTCATTGGATGCCACTTTGCGCAGGATTCGGCGCATGATTTTTCCTGAACGGGTTTTCGGCAGCCCTGGCGCCCATTGAATCACGTCAGGATGCGCGATAGCGCCGATTTCCTTTCTGACCAGTTCGATCAGCTCCTGTTTGAGCTTTTCCGTGGGCTCTACACCGACATTTAACGTCACGTAGGCATAAATGCCTTGGCCTTTGATGTCGTGAGGGTAGCCGACCACGGCCGCTTCGGCGACATCTTCATGCAGCACCAGTGCGCTTTCAACTTCGGCTGTGCCCATGCGGTGCCCGGACACATTGATAACGTCATCAACGCGCCCGGTGATCCAGTAATAGCCATCCTGATCGCGCCGCGCACCATCGCCGGCAAAATAATAGCCGGGGTAGTTCTTGAAATAAGTGTCGATAAAGCGTTGGTGATCGCCATAAACCGTTCGGGCCTGTCCGGGCCATGAACGGCTGATGACCAGAATGCCTTCGGCGACGCCTTCCAGCAGGCGGCCTTCATTATCGACGATCTCGGGTTTGATGCCGAAAAACGGCAAGGTGGCGGAACCAGGCTTCAGCGCAATGGCGCCGGGCAGGGGCGTGATCATGATGCCGCCGGTTTCGGTTTGCCACCAGGTATCCATGATCGGGCAGCGGCCATTGCCGACCACGTGATAATACCATTCCCACGCTTCCGGATTGATCGGCTCGCCGACGCTGCCGAGAATCCTGAGGCTGCTGCGGTCGGTGCGCGTGACAAAATCATCGCCCTGCGCCATAAGGGCGCGGATGGCGGTCGGCGCAGTATAGAAGATGTTGACCTGATGCTTGTCGACAACTCGCCAGAACCGATCGGCTTCCGGATAAGTCGGCACGCCTTCGAACAACAGCGTCGTGGCGCCGTTGCATAACGGCCCGTAAATACTATATGAATGGCCCGTGACCCAGCCGATATCGGCCGTGCACCAGTAAATGTCGCCGTCATGGTAATCGAAGACATATTTATGGGTCATGGCAGCATACAGCAGATAGCCGCCAGTTGTGTGCAGGACGCCTTTGGGCTTGCCTGTGGAGCCTGAGGTGTACAGGATAAACAGCGGGTCTTCCGCATCCATGGCTTCGGCCGGACAGTCGGTTGAAGCTTCGGCCATGGCTTCGTGATACCAGATGTCACGATGTGCGTGCCAGTCTATGTCCGCATCGGTGTTTTTGATGACGATGACTTTTTCAAGTCTGGGGCAATTCGCAGCCGCTTTATCGACATTGACTTTCAGTGGCGCGGTCTTGCCGCCGCGGTTGCTTTCGTCGGCGCAGACCAGGTATCGGCAGTCCGCATCGATGATGCGGTCTTTTAATGCGTCAGCGGAAAAACCGCCGAAAACGATTGAATGCACGGCGCCGATGCGCGTGCAGGCCAGCATGACAACTGCCGCTTCGGCAATCATGGGCAGATAAATGCAGACGCGATCGCCTTTTTTGACGCCTTGCGCTTTTAAAACATTGGCAAATTTACAGACCTGTTCGTGCAGTTCTCGGTAAGTGACTTTTTTATCATGAGCCGGATTGTCGCCTTCCCAGATAATGGCTACTTGGTCGCCGCGAGTAGGCAAGTAGCGGTCCAGGCAATTGACGCTGACATTGAGTTTCCCGCCTTCGAACCAGCGGATATGGCCTTTGGGGAAATCGTATGCCATGACCGTATCCCAGCGCTTGTTCCAGTTCAGAAACAGTTCTGCCTGCTCGGCCCAGAACGCTTCGGGGTCATCAATAGAACGCTGATAAAGCGCTTTGTACGTTTCGGCGTTAATATGCGCGCTGGCAGCGATTTCCGGTTGTACGTCGTAAATTTTAACGTCTGACATGTTTTTTTAATCCTTGTTTGGCAAGTGCCTTGGTTAATTCATCGGCTGATTGCACGCAATTTCTCCAGAGGGCTCGGGTTCCAGTGAGCAATGGCCCAGTCAAGCAGTTCGGTTGTTTCGGCATGTTTAAGTTCGTCCGGGGGCGCTTGTTTTAATAAGGTCAACAGCTCAAATATCAGCTTGTTCGGTGTTTTTAAATCGACTGCCTGCGCCAGGGTTTGCTTGCTGAGCTTGTAGCCCTGGGTATCGATGATAATCGGCACGTGCATGTATTGCGGTGTAGCGAGCCCCAGTTGCTGCTGAAGATAGATTTGTTTGGGCGTCGAATCGAGCAGATCAAAACCGCGCAAGACATGATTGATTTGCTGCCTGTGGTCATCGATCACAACAGCGAACTGATAAGCTATGATGCCGTCTTTTCTTTTCAGGATAAAATCGCCGTGCTGTTCAGCCAGGCTCTGCGCGATGAAGCCTTGCAGACCATCCTGAAATGAAATGATGCGATTGTCGGTTTTGATGCGGAATGCATGGGCGGTATGCGGCGGGGGAGGCTTGTCCCGGCAGATGCCCGGATAAATATCGGACTGAGCCTGCTCCGGATGTGTTTCAGTGAGCATTTTGCGGCTGCATGTACAGGCATAAATAAGCCGGTTTTCTGTCAATTCATGCAGCGCGTCTTCGTAAACGTCGAGATTATGGCTCTGAAAGTAAACACTATCGTCCCAATGCAGGCCGAAAATATCCAGCGTTTTCAGGATGTGATCGATTGAACCCTTGGCGTTTCGCGGCGTATCGAGGTCGTCGATGCGCAGCAGCCACTTGCCTTGCTGCGATCGGGCTTGAAGAAAACCGGCCAGGGCCGTATATAAGGATCCGAAATGGAGTGGGCCGGTAGGCGAAGGTGCAAACCGGCCGATATAAGGTTGTTTGTCCTGAGACAGATCTACCCCATTTGTTTTTCCCGAATTTCATCGAGAGTTTTGCAGTCTATGCACAAGGTGGCAGTCGGTCTGGCTTCCAGGCGGCGTACGCCGATCTCGATGCCGCATGATTCGCAATAGCCATAATCACCCGATTCAATTTCTTTCAGGGCTTCTTCAATTTTCTTGATCAGCTTGCGTTCACGGTCACGAGTTCTTAATTCCAGACTGAATTCCGACTCCTGAGTCGCCCGGTCGTTAGGATCAGGGAAATTAGCGGCGTCATCCTGCATGTGGTGCACAGTACGGTCAACTTCCTGCATTAATTCAGCTTTCCAGTTTCTTAGAATGGTCTCAAAATGCTTTAGTTGAGCCTCGCTCATATATTCTTCGCCTTCTTTTTCTTTATAAGGCGTAAAACTGAAAGGTGATGCGTCAGTTTTAGAACTATCGGTCATCCTTTAACTCCTAAGACAAGATAAATAAAACTGAGCATTTTTATCAGAATCATAATAAGATGGCAAGAATTATTGGTATCATTAAGAGTTTTTGGCGAGCGATAAGACATGAGCGGAAGACTGGCTAAGCGGACTCAGACTATTTCTCCATTCTACGTTATGGAATTGCTTCGACGCGCCAAGCAATTGGAAAGCGAGGGCAGGGATATTATCCATATGGAAATCGGCGAGCCCGATTTTGCTACGCCGCAGACCATTATTGATGCCGGTATCGAACATATTCAAACCGGCGAGATCAAATACACACCGGCTGCGGGCCTGCCCGAACTGCGTGAAAAAATAGCCGGCTTTTACCGGCAGCGCTACGGTGTGGCAGTAGCGCCGGAGCGCATTTTTGTAACGCCCGGCGCGTCCGGCGCCTTTTTGCTGGCGCTGGGCAGTAGTTTGAATCCAGGCGAAGAGCTGCTGATGGCGGACCCCTGTTATCCTTGCAACAGTAATTTTGTCAAAGTGTTCGAGGGCAGAACCCGGGCATTGCCCGTAGGTTCGAGCACCCGTTATCAGTTAACAGCGGAATTGATAAGAGAGAACTGGACGGAAGCGACTAAAGGAGCGCTGATTGCCTCGCCGTCCAATCCTACCGGCACGATTATCGACCCGGCGGTGCTGAATTCGGCCATTCAAGCGGTCAATCAGCTAGGCGGATGTTTTTATTCCGATGAGATTTACCACGGCCTGGTTTATGTCAAGAGTGCACCGACAGCGCTGGTGTTCAGCGACGACGTGTTTATCATTAACAGTTTTTCCAAATATTTCGGTATGACCGGCTGGCGAATTGGTTGGTTGATTGTGCCCGATGAGTTTATTGAAGCCACCGAGAGGCTGGCGCAGAATATTTTCATTTCCACGCCCACGCATTCTCAATATGCGGCTTTAGCCGCTTTTGATGAGCGTACGCTTGATGAGCTTGAATTCAGGCGGGCAGAGTTTGCCGCCCGGCGCGATTTTCTCTATGACACCCTGTTGCGGTTAGGCTTTGATATTCCGATCAAGCCGGAAGGCGCCTTTTATATTTACGCCAATTGTGCAAAATTTACCGATGACAGCTATCAATTCGCACTGGATTTTTTAGAGGCTGAAGGCGTAGCGATCACGCCGGGCAAGGATTTTGGCGACTATGACTCAAATCATTACATCCGTTTTGCCTATACGACTTCCATAGATAGAATGGCTGTTGCCATGCACCGTTTAGAAAGATTCATTAATAGATAGAAGGTAATCATGTCTGTAAAACAAATTTCAGCGATTGAATTGAAAAATAAGATCCAAAATGGCGAGTCTCTGTTTTTGCTGGATGTCAGAGAGCCGCATGAGTTTCAGTACGCGCATATCGAAAAGAGTGTATCGATTCCGCTGAATCAAATTCCATACAGACTTGATGAACTGGACCGGCAGCAGGATATAGTCGTGATTTGCCACCACGGCATGCGAAGCCAACAGGCCGCCGACTATCTGGCAAATTACGGCTTTGAAAAGGTTTCAAACCTGAGAGGCGGCATCGATGCCTGGTCTTGCGAATGCGATAATTCGGTGCCGCGCTACTAATCTATTCCTACACAATACAGGCTGAACGGCTCGACGGTCACTTGCTCGCCGGCTTCCACACCCGTGCAGTCGGCCGGCAAAATAATATAGCAATTAGCACGACTGAATGAGCCGAGCAGGTGTGAGCCCTGCTTTCCCGATGAGGCTACAAGCAATTCGCCGGCATCGCTTTGGGTCAGTATGCCGCGCTGAAACTCTTGCCGTCCCGCCGCTTTTTTCAGCGGGCTTGTGCAAACGGCCGTCAATCGTAGAGGTTTGGTAAACGGTTCGCCGGCCAGTTGTTTTAACGCGGGCTTGACCAGTTGGTCAAAGGTGGCAATGACGGCAACCGGATTGCCGGGCAATCCGAAGAAATAACAATTGCCGATTTTGCCGAATGCCAGCGGTTTTCCGGGCTTCATGGCAATCTTCCAGAAATTGACTTGGCCGCAGCTGGCCAGTACGTCCTTGACGAAATCGGCTTCGCCTACCGAAGCGCCGCCTGTCGTGATGATGACATCGTAATTCTTGGCCGCTTCAACAAGGTTTTCTTCCAGTTTGTCGCGGTCATCGGCAATCACGCCTTTATCGGCTATGCTGTAGCCTGGATCAGCCAGCAGGCCGCTCAAAATATAGCGATTGCTGTCATATATTTTCCCGGATTGCAGCGCCTGGCCTAAGGCCGTCAGTTCATCGCCGGTAGAGAAAAAAGCAATGTTCAATCGACGCTTGACGGTAATCTCGCAAACGCCGGCAGAGGCCAGCAATCCTAAATCCGCGGCAGTCAATTTTTTAGGTGAAGCAATCAGACAGGCGCCTTGCCGGATATCTTCTCCGATTTCGCGGACATTCTGATAGGGCCGTGCCTGTGCCGGAAAATGTATGGTTTGTCCGTCGGCGCGCACCCGCTCCTGCATGATGACAGTATCGGCCTGTTCAGGCAATACCGCGCCGGTAAAGATTCGGATGCATTCGCCCGGTTGCAGTTGTCCCTGAAACGGTCTTCCGGCCCAGGAGGTGTCTGCTAAATGCAGAGAAAAAGGCTGATTCGGCGCTATGTCACTAGCGGCCAAGGCATAGCCATCCATCGCGGCGTTTCTTTCATGAGGTATATTGATGGGCGAGTAAACCGGTTGCGTCAGGGTGCGTCCCAAGGCGTTTTTTAAAGCCACCTTTTCAGAGCCAGCGGCAGGCAGCAAGGCTGCTCTGATTCTGGCGAGTGCTTCCGGCAGTGATAACAGCGGGTTTGTATCCTGACTGCATAAGTCAATCATAATTTCCTCTCATGAATTGATTCAGAATGAATGCCGCAATCATTTCAGGTTGATTGATATCGAGCTGAACCAGCTTCGGGGGCATTTCCAAGGCGCAATCCGAGGCGATCGCCATGATGTGCGGATCGTCAGGATAAAGCAATGGTTTGTTGAGCGAAGCGCGGTGCAATTCTATCTTCGGAAATGGCTCGGTTCTAAAGCCTTCAACCAGAATCAGGTCCAGTTCAGACTGATCAAGCACCTTTAGCTGATCGTCCAGCCTAGGCTCTTTTTCGGGTGTGATCTCGGTAATAACGGCACGCCGGGATTTCGATATCAGCATGACAGGCGAAGCCCCCGCTGCCCGCAAGCGGAAGCTGTCTTTGCCCGGCTTGTCGATTTCAAAATCATGATGGCTGTGTTTGATTAAACCTACGCGCAGGCCATTGGATTTCAGAATCGGGATTAATTGCGACAGTAAAGTTGTTTTGCCGGTGCCGCTGAAAGCGGCAAAACCCAGGACTGGAATTTTGGCATTCTGCATGGAATCAAATATTAAGGCTGTTATCGTGAGATGACTTATTCTAAGGTATTATTCATAAGGCCACTAAGAAAAAGCGGTTTGAAAACGGATATTGATCCCGGAGACAACATTGATTCGAATTTATCTGGCTTTATTGCTAATCATTATTTCATTTTTCGTCCTGCGCAGGTTTTTAAAAACGCCGCCGGCTCAGATGGTCCGCTATATCAAAGCTCTCGGCCTCGGGTTCGTCGGTATGATTTTAATTTATTTAGGCGCGACCGGGCGCTTGAACTGGCTTTTTGCCCTGGTCGGCATTGTTGTTGCCTCTTTGTTCAGATTAATACCGGTCTTGTTGCATTATGCGCCTCAACTGCACCGATTATGGACTGAGTTTAATTCCGCCAAGCAGGGGGCATCATCGTATCAGCGTGCATCAGGTTCTTCGGGAAAAATGACGGCTGAAGAGGCCTACGAAGTGCTGGGGTTGAAAATAGGCGCATCGAAACAGGAAATCATTGAAGCTCACCGCAAATTGATGCAGAAAATACACCCTGACCGCGGCGGGTCAGATTATCTGGCCGCGAAAATAAATTTGGCAAAGAAGATATTGCTGGCCAGATAGCTCATGCGCTCTCGTTATGCCCGGCCTGTTTTTATTGTAAGGCTGATGCTGGTGTTTCTATTAAGTGCCTGTGCAGAACATGAAAATTCTGAACCGGTTAAATCTTATGACATTGATTCCTCTGAAAATCAGACCAAACCCTCAGAAAACAAGATCGAGGCGGAAGATAATACCAAACGCATTACTGCCGGAACAAAATACTATGTGATAGAAAGAGGCGATACCCTATATTCTATTGGTTTGCGCTCGGGGCATGGCTACCAACGCCTGTCTCAATGGAATCGCCTGTCGCCGCCTTACGTTTTGGCGATTGGCCGGAAACTGAAATTATTCAATTCAGATCAAGGATATAGCGCAGTGGCTGCGATGAATCCTATTAAAAAAAACGGACGTAAGCCGCAAAAAAAGCTGATTTTTTCAGACACTAACAAAATAGTGGCAAAGTTAAACTGGCAGTGGCCGATAGAGGGAAAGATAATAAAAAACTTTACTCAATCGAATAACAAAGGAATTGATATTAGAGGAAAAGCAGGACAGGCCGTCAGCGCTGCTGAAGCAGGAAAAGTGGCGTATAGCGGAAAAGGCTTGATTGGCTATGATAATTTGCTGATTATCAAACACAATGAAAGGTATTTGAGTGCTTATGCCAATAATAACCGTTTGCTGGTTTCGGAAGGACAAATCATAAAAAAAGGCCAAGTTATTGGCTATGTTGGAAAAACCGGACCTGGGCAAGCTTCGCTGCATTTTGAAATAAGAAAAAATGGAAAATCGGTAAATCCATTAAATTATTTACCCAAAAATCATCGCCAGTCTGCTCAAGCGTCTATAAGCAAATAATAATTTTTAAGCTTAGTTTAATCAGCGTGTGTATACGGCCAAATTTTCTGAGACTAATTCGGGCAGCGCATTCGGCCTGCTTGCGCTCCGGGCATGGCTATCAACGTCTGGCCCAGTGGAATCAATTGCCGCTGGCTTACGCTTTGGCGGCTGTCCGGAAACAGAAGTTATTCAATTCAGATCAAGGATATAGTGCAGCGGCTGCGATGAGCCCTATCAAAAAAAACGGACGTAGTTCACAAATAAAGCTATTTTTTTCAGACAATAAAAAAATAGTGTTAAAGTAAACTAGCAGTGATTGATAAAGGAAAACACTAATAAAACTTTACTCAATCGAATAACAAAGGAATTGAGATTAGAGGAAAAATCGACAGGCCGTCAGCGCTGCTGGAGCAGGAAAAATTGCGTATAGCGGAAAAGGTTTGATTGGTTATGATAATTTACTGATTATCAAACACAATAAATGTATTTAAGTGCTTATGCCAATAATAACCGTTTGCTGGTTTCGGAAGGACAAACCATAAAAAAAGGCCAAGTTATTGGCTATGTTGGAAAAACCGGACCCGGGCAAACTTCGCTGCATTTTGAAATAAGAAATAATGGAAAAAACATATCCATTAAATTATTTACCAAAAATAATGGTGTTT
Organism: Methylobacter sp. Wu1; assembly: GCF_036553575.1. Taxonomy (NCBI): domain Bacteria; kingdom Pseudomonadati; phylum Pseudomonadota; class Gammaproteobacteria; order Methylococcales; family Methylococcaceae; genus Methylobacter; species Methylobacter sp. Wu1. The sequence goes on from NZ_JAZHOC010000067.1 coordinate 68,232, forward strand.
CGGCTCAGGTCGATTAGCCAGAGGGGGGGTGTATGCAGGAAGAAATGTGTGAAGTATTGGACGACGATATTTGTGTAGCGTTTGACGACGAACTTGATGCAGATTCCGTGTTGGGTGAAGTGATGGAGGTTGACGAGGCAATTTCCATGGAAGCTCATAATGATAATAGCTTCGATGCGACGCGGTTCTATTTGAACGAGTTGGGCAAGTCACAATTACTGACCGCGGATCAGGAAAAATTCTACGGCAAGAAAGCGTTGCGGGGCGATGAAGCAGCCCGCAATATCATGATCGAAAGCAATTTGCGCCTCGTCGTCAAAATTTCCCGCCGTTATTTGAACAGAGGGTTGCCGTTGCTGGATTTAATAGAAGAAGGCAATCTGGGACTGATACGCGCCGTCGAAAAATTCGATCCTGATAAAGGATTCAGATTTTCAACGTATGCCACTTGGTGGATCAGGCAGACAATAGAGCGGGCTATCATGAACCAGACCCGCACGATCCGATTGCCGATTCATATCGTAAAAGAAATGAATGTTTACCTCAAAGCCCAGCATCATTTGGCTCAGTTGATGGATCATGAGCCCAGCGCCGAGGATATCGCTGAGTATCTCGATAAACCGGTCAGCGTGGTGAAAAAAATGCTCAAGCTCAATGAGCGGGTCACGTCAGTGGATATACCCGGCGGTAAGGATTTTGATAAACCTTTGGTAGAAACGATTTCAGATGCCGAGGCTATGTCGCCGACCGAAAAATTGCAGGAAGACGGCATTAAAAAGAATATTGCCAATTGGGTGTTTCAACTGTCTGAAAAGCAACGTGAAGTAATTTGCCGCCGCTATGGGTTATGCGGTTATGAAAATGCAACGCTTGAACAGGTCGCTCAAGAGTTGGGTGTAACAAGGGAGCGTGTTAGACAAATTCAGATGGACTCATTAAAAAGATTGAAAGAAATACTGGAATTAAACGGTTATTCTTTTGAGGCGATTTTTTGATTAACTGAACTGATGTTGCGCGCATGGCGGATTCTGTTCGCTGCGCCGAGCGTTGCGGCGCTTAGTCAAGCGCAATCAATATGCATATAGATACGGATTAACTTGTGCCACAGGGGATATTCGCATTGCATGATGGCAATACTGCCATGTTATAAAGCACGGCAGTCGTTTGGTCGAATTCTTCGACCAAACGACTGGGTAGCATCAGTTAACTGAATTTTTTTTGCAATGGCCAGTCCCGGTAATTAAAGACCTGCCCTTGTCGCCGGACTGCCTCGCAAGCGCTGAGAGAGATTTCAGCCATGACCCATTGCGCCTTGTTGAGCTCGCCGATAGCCAGAATGCCATTGTCAGGAAAACCGCGGTCCACAGGCGTATAAACGGCCGCCGCACCGATATTGACGTCAACCGCTTCGGACCAGGGCGCTTCGCCTACCGTCGGAGATTGCACAACATAGCACTGGTTTTCCAGAGCCCTTGCCTGGCAGCCTATTTTGACCCGGTGATAGCCGGCGAGCGTGTCTGTGCAGCTGGGTACCAAAATCAGGTTGGCTCCGGCTTCAACCTGTTTTCGCGCCAGCATCGGAAATTCGCTGTCGTAGCAGACATTGATTGCGATTCTTCCATATTCGGTATCGAAACACTTCAATTCCTCACCGCTATTGATCAGCCATTGCTCATTCTCAAAGCGGGTCATGATCAGCTTATCCTGGTAATCGATCCGGCCATCAGGCATGAACAGATAGGCCCGGTTGCGATAAACATTGGGCTCGATTTCAACCGGGAATGTGCCGGACTGGATATAGCAGCCGTATTTTTGCGCCAGTGTCCGAAACAGGCCGGTATAGTCATCCAATAGGGATTGCATGGACGCCAGCTGCTTGCTGAGCGATGAATAAATTTCCTTTGGAAATAGCGATGCCAGTTCCATGCTGCCATACTCAGGGAAAAGCAGAATCTTCGCGTCCTGCTCGGCCGCTTCGCCGACCCAGCGCTCAATTTTGGCTTGATAATTCTGCCAGTTCTCCAGGAAGCTGATGTCGTATTGGGCGGTAGCGATCTTAACTTTCATGTTTCAGCCAGAATGTCATCGGTTTAGGGGTTTCTTCAGCATCGTCCAGATCTTTCCAGCTGTAAGTTGTCGATAATTCGGGATGCTTGAAATAGCCGCGTTTGTTCCAGAACTTATCGAGCGGCACATAATCGGCCGGACGGCGGGGGTGGTCGGCTGGCCGTTCCACGCAGCAAAAGCAGATATGCTTAAAGCCGCCTAGTTCCCGGGCATGAGCCTCTCTTTCCTCAAAAAAACGCACGCCGATGCCGAGGCCGCGATAATCCTTGTTCAGTACTGATTCGCTGCAATAAAAAATTTCGTCCAGGTTGTAGCCGTGCTCAATAAACGGTTTTTTTAGTTCATCCGTTTCATATTTCATCGGGATGGCGGTCGATGCACCGACTACCTTATCGCCGTCGAATGCCATAACGATGACGCTCTCCGGGCAATTGATATAAGTCTGCAGGTACTTTTCTTCATACTCGTAAGTACCGTCATACAAATAAGGGAAATCATGGAACACTTCAATTCTTAAACGGGCCAACTCTGGAATATACCGTTCCAGGGCTTTGCCGCTACATCTTTCAATGCGAATGTTTTTGGACATGGGATATAAACGTAGACAAAAAATTACAATTTTATCCGAACTTGTGAGCGGATGCGTAGCTTATAAAACAAAAATATAGCCATGGCTGCGCCGGCGGTATCGGCAATCCAGTCAGCGACATCAGACGTCCGGCCCTCGACAAAAGATTGATGCCATTCATCGGATATGCCATATACACTGCAAAAGGAAACAGCGAGTATAGCGAGTATAATAGGATGCTCGATCCAGTGCCTGAAGCTGCGCCAGGCCAGTAGCGCCATAATGGAAAAGATTCCGGCATGGTGGAGCTTATCCTGATGGGGAAACCACTCGGGGCCTTTCAATGAAGGTTGATCGGAAAGCCAGTAAATAAACAGGCAATAGGCTAATAGAAAAGTGAAATCCAAAATTTTATTCATTCTTTTACTGTCACTTTGATTAATGAAAAATATATTTGAGTTTGCCGAAGCATGCTTGCATCGGACTGATATTGACGAAAAGTTAGCGCTTACGCATCAGGCTTGGCAATTATTGCAATCGCAACGTTTAAGCCTTGATTCCGACCGGCCGGTATTGCCGATTGTTAATGTAAAGTTTCCTGACCGGCCGCAGTTATTGGCGCCGCGCCATATGCCGCAACGGAAATTGACCAACCCTGGCGGCGTCATCGCTTTTTTTCATGCGATTGCGCATGTTGAATTTGTCGCTATTTACCTGGCCTGGGACATACTTTATCGTTTTCGCGGCTTGCCTGACCAATTTTATCAGGATTGGCTGCGCGTTGCTGACGAAGAAGCGCAACATTTCGCATTGATTCGGGCTCATCTCCAGAGCATGCACACCGATTATGGCGATTTGCCAGCCCACAGCGGTCTGTGGGAACATGCCACGGATACAGCCGATAATATACTGGCCAGGCTGGCCATGGTGCCGCGCTGCATGGAGGCTCGCGGCCTGGATGTGACGCCGGCCATCATTGAAAAATTCAAGAAACTGGGCGATGACACCAGCGTAGCACTTCTGACCCGGATTTTAACCGATGAAGTCGGGCATGTGGAGCTGGGTTCCTACTGGTTTAAGTTTGTCTGCCGGCAGCAAGGCTACGAACCCGAAGCGAAATATCGTGAATTAATCAGGGAATACTACAAAGGCGGCAAACCAAAAGGCCCATTTAACCGAGAAATGCGTATAATTGCAGGTTTCTCGAATGCTGAACTGGACTGGTTGGAAAATTGATCAACATGAAATCATCTACTATTTTTGATTATCCTCTGTTTGCCTTGGGATTCAGGGCGTTCTTCGGGTTGGCCGGCTTGTCGGCGCTGATTCTGATCGTGCTCTGGAACGCTATTTTCAAGGGTGATTTGACGCTGAGTAATTACTTTGCCAATACCTATTGGCATGCGCATGAAATGCTGCTCGGGTATTCCGTCGCCGTGATTGCAGGCTTTTTATTGACGGCGGTTAGAAATTGGACCGGCCGGCCTACATTAACCGGCGATCAATTGGCCGGTTTGTGTCTGTTATGGTTATACGGGCGCATCGTGCCATTCTATGCCGGGCTCCTGCCGGATGCATTGATTGCCTTGATCGATTTCTCCTTCCTGCCGGCTCTGGCTTACCAGATCAGCAAACCGATCATACAGGTCCGCCAATACAGAAACCTGATTTTTATCGGGCTTTTGCTCCTGCTGGCCTTAGGCAATGGTCTGATACATGCCGAGATTCTCGGTATTCAGGAAAACAGCGCATGGCCGGGCATTCAGGTGGTTGTTGCGACTATCATTCTCATGATTCTGGTCATTGCCGGGCGCGTTTTTCCTTTTTTTACGGAGCGCGGCTTGCCGGGTGCGCGAGTGGTGAGAAATCCCATCATGGATGGTCTGTCGCTTGCGGCGGCGGCACTGGTATTCGGCTTGCAGCTGTTCAATATTTCGGGCATTGTCCTGGCGCTGATAGCGGTTCTGGCCGTTGCCGTTAACATTATCAGGGTGGCGGGCTGGTACGTGCAGCGTATCTGGTACGTACCGTTACTGTGGGTGCTCTATATCGGCTACGGCTGGGTCATTCTAGGCTTTGCACTGACGGCGTTTTCCGCTTATGAGCTAGTGGCGCCGACTTTGGCCTTGCACGCTTTTACGGTTGGCGGCATTGGCGTGCTAACGCTGGGCATGATGGCCCGCGTATCATTAGGCCATACCGGCAGGGCACTTCGGGTTTCCAATGCCATGGCGATCGGATTTGCGCTGATCAATCTGGCGGCCTTGTTCAGGGTTTTATTGCCGATCGCGCTGCCGGACTGGTACGGCGTGCTCGTATATGTGTCGACGCTATCCTGGCTGGCGGCGTTTTCGCTGTTTGTGTTTGTTTATGCGCCGATATTGACTACGGCCCGGATCGACGGTCAGGAAGGTTGATTGAAGATACCGGCTGAATTCAGCATTCAGCCGGTGAATAGCCGCTTACACGCCGTAATGCGATTCGATGTAACGCTGTACTATTTCCTGAAATTCTTCGGCAATCCGGTCGCCTTTCAGGGTGACTGTCTTTACGCCGTCTTCATAAACAGGCGCGACCGGTGATTCGCCGGTGCCGGGCAAACTGATGCCGATATTGGCGTTTTTGCTTTCACCTGGACCATTGACCACACAACCCATCACCGCCACTTCCATGGTTTCAACGCCCGGGTATTGGCTGCGCCAGACCGGCATGCTTTCACGCAGATAGGTTTGAATTTCCAACGCCAGCTTCTGGAAATAATCGCTGGTGGTGCGGCCGCAGCCTGGGCAGGAGATAACCATCGGCGTAAACGAGCGAAAACCCATCGTTTGCAGGATTTCCTGGGCAACAATGACTTCCTGGGTTCTTGCCGAACCGGGCTCGGGCGTCAGGGAAATGCGGATGGTATCGCCGATGCCTTGCTGCATCAGCACCGATAGCGCGGCGGATGAAGACACGATGCCTTTCGAGCCCATGCCGGCTTCGGTCAGGCCCAGATGCAGGGCGTAATCGCAACGTCTGGACAGTTCCTCATAAATACTGATCAATTCCTGCACATTACTGATTTTACAGGACAGCACGATTTTGTTTTTAGCCAGGCCGATTTCTTCGGCCTTGGCCGCGCTTTCAAGGGCCGAAACAATAATCGCTTCGCGGGTGATGGCCGACAGTTCTTCAGGATTGGCCTTGTTTCTGTTTTCTTCCAACAGGCGAGTCAACACCGATTGATCGAGACTGCCGCCGTTGACGCCGATACGGACCGGTTTGTCGTAGCGGCAGGCGAACTCGATCATTTGCTGGAATTGCGGATCGCGGCTTTTCCCGCGGCCGACGTTGCCCGGATTGATGCGGTATTTGCTCAAGGCTTCAGCGCAGTCCGGATATTTTTCCAGCAATTTATGCCCATTGAAGTGAAAATCCCCAATAATAGGCGTATCGCAGCCTTTCTGATCCAATTGATTGCGGATTTCAGCGACGGCTTTAGCCGCTTCTTCCGAATTAACCGTAATACGGACAAGTTCAGAACCCGCCTTGGACAGCTCGATAATCTGATTAACGGTTGCGGAAGCATCGGCCGTATCAGTATTGGTCATCGATTGAACCACGATAGGCGCGCCGCCGCCGACTTTAACATTGCCGATTAAAACTTGCTGAGTAATTTTTCTAGGGCTAATTGACATATAAAATCTTTATGGAAAAGGTTACGGTTATCTGAAAGAATAACCGGAAATTATACTCTCATACAGGACATTGAGCAGATTAAATCGTGAGGATCAATTATTTTTCTGATGTACATTTGGAATTCGGGGCACTGGAAGCGTCGGCCAATGATGCCGATATTATTATTGCCGCAGGTGATATCGGAGTTTGCACACAAGGTCTGGAATGGCTGAAATCCCTGGATAAACCCGTTGTTTATGTAGCGGGTAATCATGAGTTTTACTACCACGACTATCAGGAAACGCTGCAAAAGCTTAGAGAACAGTGCCAAGGCAGCAATGTGCGGTTTCTTGAGAACAGCGAGTTTTTATTTCAGGATGTTCGTTTTTTAGGCTGCACGATGTGGACCGATCTGTTTATTGAAGGTGATGAAAAAGCCGATACCTTATGCAGAACGCTGAATGATTTCAAGAAAATCAGATTGGCAGGAAGATCATTCGACAGCGCTGATTTTACCCAATTGCATCGAATTTCGAAGGAATGGCTGGAGCAGGAACTAGCGCAGCCATTTCCAGGCAAGACCATTGTAGTTACGCATCATGCGCCGTCCCAATGGAGCTGGTATGAATCGCCGAATGCCCTTAGAAAGTTAGCCTATTGCAATGACTTTGACTTACAGCCCTTGTTCTATGAATACGAGATCGACGCCTGGTTTCACGGCCATGTACACAGTTCGTCCGATTACCGGATAGCCGGCACCCGAATATTATGCAACCCCAGGGGGTATGCCGGCAAAAAAACAGTACCGGGCTTTGAACTGAACAGAACCGTGGTTATCTAACACGGCTTTACAATGCCTTACTGCTTCTAATATTCATCATAAAGAATTATATCTATAGAGAACGACACCGATGATAGTGACGCCTGAAATTATTGGCTATATAGCTGCAACATTGACGACAGCCTCATTTTTACCGCAGGCCATATTGACTATAAAAACCAGAGATACGGAAGCGCTGTCTTTGAGCATGTACAGTATATTCACATTGGGCGTGCTGTGCTGGCTTGTCTATGGCGTTTATATTTCCGATAAGGCCATTATATTCGCCAATGCGATAACGCTGGTGCTGGCAGCCTCGATATTATCCTTCAAGGTATACAATACAGTCTGCAAAAAAAGTTAGGCCTTCATCTCTGTTACGAATGCTTGCGGCCGGCCTGAGCCGCACTCTGATCATTGATAAAATTCAAAACAGGGCACATAACGTATAATAGCTTTATTTGCCTTGATTGTACTGGATGTCCACCCTCGATCTTATTAAACAACTCACTTCCCGATTACCTCAATGCCTGAGCCAAGACCGGCACGGATTCAAGCGGCAACTGGACAGGTTGCGCAGTGACTGTCAGAAAGGCAAAGATCCGATCGAACCCTTCAATGCGCTGAGAAACCGTATTGAAAGATCGATAGCCCTGCGCAATAAACGTCTGGCCAGTATTCCTGCGATTAATTTTCCCGATTTGCCGGTTACGGGCAAGAAAGAGGACATCGCCGAGCTGGTTAAAGCCAATCAGGTCGTGATCGTCTGCGGCGAGACCGGGTCGGGCAAGACTACGCAATTGCCGAAGATTTGCCTGTCAATCGGGCGCGGCGCTTCGGGATTTATCGGCCACACGCAGCCTCGGCGAATCGCAGCGCGCACTGTGGCCGACCGGATAGCCGAAGAACTGGGCGAGCCGATAGGCAAATCAGTCGGCTACAAAGTCCGTTTCAATGACAAGACCCATGCTGAGTCGCTGGTCAAGCTCATGACCGACGGTATTTTGCTGGCCGAATCGCAAAACGATCCCTACCTGACTCAATACGATACGATCATCATCGACGAAGCGCACGAGCGCAGCCTGAATATCGATTTCCTGTTGGGCTACATGAAATGGCTGCTGCCCAAGCGCCCCGACTTGAAGCTGATCATCACCTCGGCCACGATCGATCCGCAGCGGTTTGCCAATCATTTCAACGATGCGCCGATCATCGAGGTATCGGGGCGCACCTATCCGGTCGAATTGCGCTACCGCCCGATAGAGCAACGGGACGAAGAGGACGATGAAACCAGCGATGATCTGCAGCAGGCCATCCTCGATGCTGTCGATGAACTGCAGCGCGATATCCGCGGCGATATCCTGATCTTCCTGAGCGGCGAACGCGAAATCCGCGAAACGGCCGACTCATTGAAAAAGCATCATCCGACCCAGTATGAAATCCTGCCGCTGTATTCGAAACTCAGCGTCAGTGAACAGGAGCGCGTGTTCAAGCCCAAAGGCGGCAAAATCCGCATCGTGCTGGCGACCAACGTCGCCGAAACGTCGTTGACCGTGCCGGGCATACGCTGCGTGATCGATACGGGCCATGCGCGCATCAGCCGCTATAGCCACCGCAGCAAAATCCAGCGCCTGCCGATTGAAAAAGTATCGCAGGCTAGCGCCAACCAGCGCGCCGGACGCTGTGGCCGTGTCGCCGAGGGCATCTGTATCCGGCTGTATTCGAAGGACGACTATCTGGCCCGGCCTCTATTTACCGAGCCGGAGATCATGCGCACGAACCTGTCATCGGTCATTCTGCAGATGACGTCGCTGAACCTGGGCGATATCGAGAAATTCCCGTTTGTCGAGCCGCCCGAAGACAAGATGATACGCGACGGCAAAAATGCGCTGCATGAAGTCAACGCGCTCGACAAGCAGGGCAAGCTGACCGAGATCGGCAAACAGCTGGCCAAATTCCCGACCGACCCGAAACTGGCGCGCATGCTGATAGCGGCCGAAAAGCAGCATTGTCTGACCGAGGTGGCGATTATCGTGTCGGCCCTGAGCATTCAGGACCCGCGCGAAAAGCCGGCCGATAAAATGCATCAGGCCGAGGCCAAGCATGCGGCCTTCCGTAAAGAGGATTCCGATTTTCTGACGATCCTGAATATCTGGAATACTTTCGAAGAGCAGAAGAAGCATCTGTCCAACAACAAGCTGCGCAAATACTGCACCGAGAATTTTCTGTCCTATATCCGTATGCGCGAATGGTACGACATCCATGCGCAGATCATGCAGGTGATCAAAGGCGAACTGAAAATGAAGCCGAATATGGTCGAGGCCAGCTATGAAGAAATTCACCGCGCCTTGCTGCCGGGGCTGCTGTCGAACATCGGCTTCCGGCATGAGCAATACGAGTACCTGGGCGCCAGAGGCCTCAAATTCTTCATTTTCCCCGGCTCGGGCCTGCATAAAGCCAGACCGAAGTGGATCATGGCCGCCGAGCAGGTCGAAACCAGCAAAGTCTACGCGCGCAATGTCGCCAAGATTGAGCCGGAATGGATAGAGCAGTGTGCCGAGCATCTGATCAAGCGCAGCTATTACGATCCGCACTGGGAAAAGAAAGCCGGCCGTAGCGCCGTCTATGAACGCACTTTGCTGTTCGGCCTGACCTTGCAGGCCGGTCGCAAAGTACCTTATGAACGCGTTGATCCCAAGGCTGCGCGCGAGATATTTATCCGTTCGGCGCTGGTCGAACAGGATTACCATACCAATGCGCCGTTTTTTATCGCCAACCAGAAGCTGCTCGAAGAAGTCGGCTATATCCAGCACAAGGGCCGCCGCGTCGATCTGGTTGAAGATGAAGAATGGCTTTATCAGTTCTACGACAAGAAACTGCCGGCCGATATCGTCAGCGGTATTGCGCTCGATCAATGGCGCAAAACCGCCGAACGGGAAAGTCCTAAAATCCTGTTTCTGACCAAGGAAGATCTGACCCGTGGGCAGGACAGCCAAGTCAGCGAATGGGATTTTCCCGACAGCAAGAAAGTAGGCAATCTGGCGATCGCGCTGCAATACCGCTTTGAGCCGGGCCATGATGAAGACGGCGTCACGGCCGTCATTCCCGTGCATCAGTTGAATCAGGTTTCGCAGGTGCCGTTCGACTGGCTGGTGCCGGGCATGCTGGAAGAAAAACTGGTCGCATTGATCAAATCGCTGCCTAAAAACCTGAGAAAACATTTCGTGCCGGTGCCGGAAACCGTCAAGCAATGTCTTGAAATCGAGCCCGACTTTAAAGGCTCGCTTTATGAATGGCTGAGTAATCGGCTCAGAAAATTGACGGGTGAAGCGATACCGCTCAATGCCTGGAATCCGGAGGCACTGCCTGAGCACCTGAAAATGAATTTCAGAGTCATCGACGATGAGGACAAACTGCTGGACTACGGCCGTGACCTGAAAAAGCTGCAAGGCAAATATACCCAAACGGCCGGGGAAAGTTTTGACCAGCTGGCCGCCGACGAATTGAATTATACCGGCTGCATACAATGGGCATTCGATGATCTGCCCGAAACCTGGCAGTTCATGCAGAAAGGACAGGCATTTGTCGGCTATCCGGCCATTGTCGATGAAGGCGATGCCGTCGGTGTGCGCATTTTCGATACCGAGCAAAAAGCTGCGCGCCAGCACCAGGCGGGGCTCATGCGCCTGTTCCAGCTCTATCTGCGCAAGGAATGCACATATGTCGTCAAAAACCTGCCCAAGTCGGCGGCTGCGGAATTAACTTATAACCAGTTGCCCAAGCATCCGATTATAGAGACTGACGCAGCGGCTTCCTATAAAGACGATATGCTCTATTTGATCCTGTACACGGTGTTTGTCGAAGGCAAAACGATACGCACACAGCAGGCTTTCGAGCAAAGTTTAAAGCAGCATAAAGGCGAGCTGGTCGGGTTTGCCAATGAGGCGGGCAGGATCGTCCTGGAGGTCATGGAACTGCATGGCGCCGTCAAAGCGCAGCTTAAACGCTTCAATGTCAACGATCCGATGGTTCAGGACATCAATGAGCAACTCAAGTTTATGATCTACGCGGGTTTTGTCCGCCACACGCCGTTCCAGCAGCTTAAAGCCATGCCGCGTTATTTAAGGGCGATTCTCTACCGTATCGATAAGCTCGATAACAGCATGCAGAAAATGCAGGAAATAAACCGGTACTGGACGCGCTACTGGAAAGACGTTGAGAAGAAGACTAAAAAAGAGTCCGTAATTCCCGAGCAGGATAATTACCGCTGGATGCTGGAAGAATTCCGGGTTTCGCTGTTTGCACAGCAACTTAAAACGGCTTATCCGGTTTCGGCAAAACGCATGGAAAAAGCCTGGGATGAAAGAGGATAAAGACCGGATGTTTTCGGAAAGTATTGACCCAATATCAGTTGCCCACAGCCTAAATCAATAACTTAGCGCATATTTATCCGGCTTGAATCAGGCTTAAAGCTAGAGTTTAACTTATTGATAATTAATGAATAAATGGATTGGTTCGTTTTTGTACAATTTAACAAAACTGTAATAAAAACGGTAATTAAGCGATGAATAAAACAATCAATCCACAGAGTTATCCACAGGTTTTGTGAATAACTGCAAAAGAAGCCTATCGGATGCCTGCCGGTAGGCTTATCTCAACAAAGCCACATCTGGTTTTCTTGTCTGAAGCGCTATAAAAAACTGAGTAAATCCAACGCAAGGATCAGCTTGATGTTTATGGAAGTGGTATTGACTCAATATCAGTTGCCCACAGGCTAAATCAATGACTTAGCGAGCGCTAACCTAGACTCCAGCATGGGGGAAAATGATCTGTAAGTTATTGATAACAATAAAATTACCGTATTGGTTTATTTTTGTACAATTTAACAAAACTGTAATAAAAACGGTAATTAAGCGATAAAGAAAACAACCAATCCACAGAGTTATCCACAGGTTTTGTGAATAACTTTTTAAAGCCTGCGGTGCGGATATTTTTATCGGCATGCTGCTGAAACTGAAGCCCTCTGTAAAGCTGAAAGTGTATAATATCGGTCCATGAAAGACGTATCAGCCGGCTTTATATCCGCTCTAAAAATCATGCGCTTCGTGGTAAAAAATAGGCTTGGCTGTTCAAGCCTTGCCTGTTTCGCGCTGCTTTACCCGCTTTGATGCAAGCACTACTTACCTGATTCTGATAAAAAAACACCTATGCAACCCGCGTTTGTTCATTTAAGGCTTCATTCCGAATTTTCTCTGGTTGACGGCATCGTCAAAATCAAGCCGCTGGTTAAGCGTCTGGCCGAATTGAACATGCCGGCCGCTGCGGTGACCGAACATGCCAATCTGTTCTCACTGGTCAAGTTTTATAAGGCGGCGCTGGGTCAGGGCATCAAGCCGATCGGCGGGGCGGACGTGCTGATATTCAATCCGGAGGAGCCGGCGACGCCTTTCCGCATGACCTTGCTGGTCAACAATCACACCGGTTACATCACGCTGACCGAACTCATTTCCAAAGCCTATCAGGAAGGGCAGCATCAGGGCGTACCGATGCTGAGAAAGGAATGGATAGAAGGCAATCATGCCGGCTTGATTGCCTTGTCGGGCGCCATGAGCGGCGATATCGGCAAGGCCTTGCTGGCCGAAAACAAGGAGCTGGCAAAACGACTGGCCGAGCAATGGGGCTCGCTGTTCGATCAGAGTTTTTATCTGGAATTGCAGCGCGTCGGCAAGCCCGATGAGGAACGTTACATAGCCGCGGCCGTCGAGCTGGCTCTGGCTGCCGATCTGCCGGTGGTGGCGACCAATGACGTCAGGTTTATACATCAGAAGGATTTCGAAGCACATGAAGTCCGGGTCTGCATCAACCAGGGGCGTGTGCTTGATGATGCCCGGCGGCCGCGGGATTACACCGATCAGCAATATCTGCGCAGCAGCGAGGAAATGCAGGCGTTGTTCGCCGATATTCCTGAAGCGCTCGAAAATACGGTCGAAATCGCCAAGCGCTGCAATTTGAAGCTGACGCTGGGCCAGAACTTCCTGCCTGATTTTCCGGTGCCGGCCGGCGTGTCGCTGGGCGATCATCTGATCGATTCGGCCAGGAAAGGTCTGGAGGAGCGTCTGGCGCAGTATCCGGCCGTTGGCAAGGGCACCGATGAGGAAAACCGCCAGGTCTATTACGACCGTCTGGAAGTTGAGCTCAAAGTGATTGTACAGATGGGTTTTCCCGGTTATTTCATGATCGTTGCCGACTTTATCCAGTGGGCGAAAAACAATCAGATTCCGGTCGGGCCGGGCCGTGGGTCGGGCGCCGGCTCTCTGGTGGCGTACGCGCTTAAGATCACCGACCTGGACCCTATTGAATTCGATCTGTTGTTCGAGCGGTTCCTGAACCCGGAACGTATTTCCATGCCCGACTTCGACGTCGACTTCTGCATGGACCGGCGCGACGAAGTGATCGATTATGTGGCGCGCCATTATGGCCGCGATCACGTCGCGCAGATTATCACTTATGGTTCGATGGCGGCCAAGGCGGTTATCCGCGATGTCGGGCGCGTGCTGGGCTTCTCCTACGGCTTTGTCGACCGATTGGCCAAGTTGATTCCGTTCGAGATCGGCATGACGCTGGATAAGGCGCTGAAAGACAGCCCCGACCTGAAACAGCTTTACGATACCGAAGAAGAAGTCAGATCGCTGATCGATATGGCGCGCGCCCTGGAAGGAACGTCCCGAAACGCAGGCAAACATGCGGGCGGCGTGGTGATCTCGCCGACCAAGCTGACCGATTTTGCGCCGCTGTATTGCGAACAGGGCGGCGGCAATCTGGTTACGCAGTTCGACAAAGACGACGTGGAGGCCGTCGGTCTGGTCAAGTTCGACTTCCTGGGGTTGCGTACGCTGACGATTATCGACTGGGCGCTGCAGACGATCAATCAAAAGAAACACCAGGCCGGCGAGCCGCTGGTCGATATCACGACTATTCCCAGAGATGATCCTGCTTCCTATGAGCTGCTGAAAAACGCCCAGACTACGGCCGTATTCCAGCTCGAATCCCGGGGCATGAAAGAGCTGATCAAGAAGCTCAAGCCCGACTGTTTTGACGACATTATCGCGCTGGTGGCGCTGTTCCGGCCCGGCCCTTTGGAGTCGGGCATGGTGGATGATTACATCAACGTCAAGCACGGGGCCAAGGCTGAATACGCACATCCCTTGCTGATACCGATTTTGAAGCCGACCAATGGCGTTATTCTGTATCAGGAACAGGTGATGCAGATCGCGCGGGAAATGGCGCAGTATACGCTGGGCGGCGCCGATATGCTGCGGCGCGCGATGGGCAAGAAAAAGCCCGAAGAAATGGCCAAACAGCGTGAAGTGTTCACGCAGGGCGCCGTCGCCAATCAGATCGATGAGGGCATCGCGACTTATATCTTCGACCTGATGGAAAAATTCGCCGGTTACGGTTTCAACAAATCGCACTCGGCGGCCTATGCGCTGGTGGCGTATCAGACCGCTTGGCTGAAGGCGCATTATCCGGCCGCTTTCATGGCGGCGGTGCTGTCCTCGGATATGGACAATACCGACAAGGTCGTGGTGCTGATTGAGGAATGCCGGCAGATGAAGCTGACCATCTGTCCGCCGAATATCAACGTGTCCAATTTCCGCTTTACCGTCAATGACAAGGGGCACATCGTCTACGGTATCGGCGCCATCAAGGGTGTCGGGCAGGCGGCCATTGACGACATGCTGAAGGAGCGGGATGAAAACGGCCCGTTTACCGGCTTGTATGACTTGTGCAAGCGCGTCGACTTGAGAAAAGTCAACCGGCGCGTGCTGGAGGCGCTCATACGCGCTGGCGCATTCGATGAGTTTGACGATAATCGGGCCGGCCATCTGGCCGAACTGTCTACGGCTTTGAGAGTGGCTGAGCAGCACGGCAAGATGGCGCAGACAGGCCAGAATGATTTGTTCGGTCTGGCGGTCAATGCCGAGGATAATGTTGAAGAAACCGAAGCTTATTCAACTACTGTCGAGCCCTGGTCCGAAAAGGATCGTCTGGCAGCGGAAAAGTTAACGCTGGGTCTGTTTCTGACCGGTCATCCTATTGACCAGTACGAGGCGGAACTGAAAGAGTTTACGCATGGGAAAATAGCCACTTTGACTGCCAATGCCGAGCGTGCAGGCCCTCAACGGGGCATGAAAGGGAAGATGGAAGCGCGAGTTGCCGGGTTGGTCGTGGAAATCAGAACCCGTCAGACCAAACAAGGAAAAATGATGGGGTTTGCCACACTGGATGACAGGTCCGGCCGGCTCGAAATCGCGGCGTTTAACGATGTTTATGAAAAATACCGGGATATCTTTGCTCGCGATACGTTGCTGGTCGCTGAAGGTCCGCTGGCGGTTGACGATTATTTGGGCACCCTGCGTTTGACGGTAGAGAAACTCTACAGCATGGATCAGGCCCGGGATGCTTTCGCCAGAGGGATTCAGCTGACATGGCAGGCCGAAGAGCATGGCGATGCATTCCTGCAGAGATTAAGTGCGGTGCTCAGCCCCTTCAAGGGCGGCGGGTGTCCGGTGCTGATGAATTACAAATCACGCCAGGCGAAGGCAACCGTGCGTCTTGGCGATGAGTGGCGTGTGCAGGCAACAGATGAATTGATTATGCGCCTGAAACGTCTGCCGGGAGCCAGCGAAGTGGAAGTTAAGTACAAGTAACGGTCGCCGCGAAGCATAAGCTTTTATGCTTCGCGGCGATTCATAATGCAACCGATCGATTAAGAGTCGGAGCCAGATTCTTGTGTTACGGGTTCAACTCTAGCCCTTGGCTCAGCGATAGGTTTCGGCGATTCTGAAACCGGTTGACTGGTGTTTTCATGGGCCTGCGGCTCATGGCGCTCTATTCTTTCGGCTCTTTCAGCAAAATCGTGAGCATAGGGCCGAGGTTCGCTTCGGGCTTCTTTTGGCGCTTCCTCTGAAACGGCATGGATTTCGCCATTTGCATCGCCATTGGATTCAGGTTTTTTGTAATTAGGATTACGCGGTCTTCTGCGATTAGGTCCTCTTCTGTTTCTGCCGCCGGATGGCTTCTGCGCCTGCTGTTCCGCTACCGGTGCGGCATTTTCGGCAGGCTTTTCCGCTACTTCCGGCTCTGCGGCAGGCTCGCTTTTAGCCGGCTCGCTTTTTGCCTCAGGCACGCCAGCAGCCTCGGAAGGGCGCTTGCCGTTTCTGTCCTGACCGCGGCCGCCACGCTTGGGGCGAGGGCCGCGTCTGCTATCGCGGCTTCTGCTCGGCTGGGTTTCATCTGCGCCTCTGGCCTTCTCGGGGGCGCCTGTCGAGGCCTCTCTTTCTTTTCTCTCGGGCTCGGGCTCTGCGCTTATAATGCTCGGGCCAATCAGTTTATACCAGAAGCGCTTGATCAGGCTGGCCGAAACGTTCTTTTGCATCGGGGCCGGGGATTCGGGTAAAAATTCCCTGATAGCCGCCCTCTCAACTTTTTGCCTGACTTGCTGGGCAAATTCCGGAATTGTGATCTCTTCTTCTTTTATCTGCTGGTAGCTGGGTTTTTCTTCGAGCGCATCCTTTTCCTTGATGCGCTCGATGTCATAAGCCGGTGTTTCCAGATGTTTGCTGGGCAGGATCACAATGCTGACTTTCAGTCTTGATTCAACCTGCTCAATGGCATGGCGTTTTTCATTCAGCAGAAAAGTGGCGCACTCAATCGGCAGGTGGGCGATGACTTTTTCCGTGCCTTTTTTCATGGCTTCTTCTTCAAGAATACGCAGCACAGCCAGCGCAACCGATTCTACATTGCGGATAGTGCCTTGGCCTTTGCAGCGCGGGCAGGGCAGTTGCGTGGAATCGCCCAGCGACGGGCGCATTCTCTGCCTGGACATTTCCAATAGGCCAAAGCGCGAGATGCGGCTGGTTTGGATGCGGGCACGGTCTATTTTCAGCGCATCGCGCAGACGATTTTCAACGAGACGCTGGTTTTTATTGGACATCATATCGATGAAGTCGATGACGAACAGGCCGCCCAAGTCGCGTAATCTGAGCTGGCGGGCAATTTCATCGGCTGCTTCGAGGTTGGTATTCAGAGCGGTCTCTTCAATGTCGCTGCCTTTTGTAGCACGCGCCGAGTTGATATCGATCGAAGTCAGAGCCTCAGTATGATCGATGACCAGGGAACCACCGGAAGGCAGAGGCACTTCGCGGCCATAGGCCAGCTCGATCTGTGATTCGATCTGGTAGCGGCTGAACAGAGGAACCGCGTCCTGATACAGTTTTGCTTTCGGCAAAAAGTGCGGCATGACTTGCTTCAGGAATTTCTGCACCAGTTTGAACGAGGATTCGTTATCGATCAGGATCTCGTCAATATTGCCGCGCAAATGGTCGCGCAGGGCGCGGATGATGACGTTGCTTTCCTGAAACACCAGAAACGGCGCGGTTTGTTCACTGGAAGTGCGTTCTATGGCTTCCCATAACTGCAGCAGATAATTTAAATCCCATTGCAGTTCCTCAGCGTTTTTGCCGCAGCCAGCCGTGCGCACGATCAAGCCCATGCCTTCCGGAATATCTAGTGCCGCCATGACTTCACGCAATTCACTGCGGGTATCACCTTCAATACGGCGAGAAATACCGCCCGCCTTCGGGTTATTAGGCATCAGCACCAGATAGGTACCGGCCAGGCTGATATAGGTTGTTAAGGCGGCGCCTTTATTGCCGCGTTCTTCCTTCTCAATCTGAACCAGGATTTCCTGGCCTTCTTTAATCAGATCTTTAATGGATGGACGGCGGCCTTCGGTTTCAGCACCCTCTTGAGGTTGGCGGTAGGCGGAAGAAATTTCCTTAAAAGGTAAAAAGCCGTGTTTTTCGGCGCCATAGTTTACAAATGCTGCTTCGAGGCTGGGCTCTACGCGAGTAATGATGCCTTTGTATATGTTGGACTTTTTTTGTTCTTTAGAAGGGACTTCTATGTCAAAATCATAAAGTTTTTGACCGTCTACCAATGCGACTCGCAGTTCTTCTGCCTGCGTAGCGTTGATAAGCATTCTTTTCATTCAATTATCCTTGTGGTTTCCTGCTCCATTATCAGAATTTACTGATCAGACTGGGTTAGGGTCTAGTGCTAAGTAAGTTTGTAAGGTCAAACTAGATTCATTTTTCTGGCCAATAACGCGTCAGACTTGTTTTTTACGGTTTTGTTTTTCCGTCATCTAAGCGTTGCAGTTGGTATCTTGACCTTCAAGACGTGAAGGCAACGATAATTGGCACGGACAACTACTAAGCAAATAAATATTCTTTTTTCAGTCTTGTTGTAAATTCTGTCTTAAACAGGAGTTATAAATCGTTCGTCATGGGTCGAACGCTACCCGAAAAATCGTATTTGAAGACCCAGCATCGTAATCGGCTGTTTTATCTTCAGTTGGGTTGCCGGTTCAGTTTCATCATGGAAATCTGCCGAGCAAAAGTATGTTTTTTATATTCAAACTTGCTTAATATAGCAACCTTATCGCTCTACATCAATTTTAAAGAATCAATCCTAACGAGATGCTGGTATTATCTATATCATGAATTCAGAAGAACAAAGCGCGCCAAAAGTTCAATTTGTCGAAATTACGGAAGAAAATAGTGATCAACGATTGGACAATTTTTTAATTACCCGCTTGAAAGGTGTTCCTAAAAGCCGCATATATCGTATTGTTCGCAAAGGCGAGGTTAGAGTCAACAAAGGCCGTGTGGACGTCAAGTACCGCCTGGAAGCGGGCGATATCGTCAGAATTCCGCCGGTCCGGGTATCGGAAAAAACCGAGGAAACATTTGTCGGCCAGAATTTGAGGGATGCCCTGCAAAAAAATATTTTATTTGAGGATGATGCCTTTTTAATTTTGAACAAGCCTTCGGGCTTTGCCGTTCACGGCGGCAGCGGCGTAAACTCGGGCATTATCGAAGGACTGAGACAGATAAGGCCCGAGGCGCATTTTCTGGAACTGGTGCATCGGCTGGACCGCGATACTTCCGGTTGTTTGTTGATAGCGAAGAAGCGTAGCGCTTTGCGCAGGCTGCATGAACTTTTCCGCAGTGATCAGGTTCAAAAAACCTATGTAGCCCTACTGGCAGGTCAGTGGGCCAAGAAGCAAACTATAGTTACTGTACCTCTGCAAAAGAATGTCAATAAAGGCGGCGAGCGTATGGTGGTCGTCAGTCAATCCGGCAAACAGGCCGAAACGGCTTTCAAGCGTCTGAAATTATTCCCAAATGCAACGCTGGTCGAAGCTTCACCGAAAACGGGGCGTACTCATCAGATACGCGTGCACGCCGCCTGGTTGGGCCATCCTATTGTCGGCGACGAGCGCTATGGTCTGGACGAGGTCAACAAGGCATTTAAAAGCAGAGGCTATAAACGTTTGTTTTTGCATGCGCAGAAACTGAAGTTCCAGCATCCGGTCAGCGGGGAATTACTGAAAATTTTCGCTCCTCTGCCGCAGGATCTGGAGGAAGTATTAAGCAATGAAGAACAGGTTTGATTTAATTATATTTGATTGGGACGGTACTTTAGTCGATTCTATCGACTGGATCGTCAGTTGCTTGCAGCAAGCCGCGGCATCGTGCAATTGCACTGTTCCGGAGCGGCAAGCGGCGAAGGATGTGATCGGCTTAAGCACCCAAAATGCAATACGGACCTTATTTCCGGAAGCCGGCGAAAAAATCCGGGATCAGCTGATGTCCTGTTACATTCAGGCATTTTTCGCAAGGCAGACTAGTCAGGATGATTTATTTGAAGGCGTTTATGAGATGCTGGTGCAGTTGAGACGGGCGGGCTTTCAGCTGGCTGTAGCGACCGGAAAGAGCCGAACCGGCTTGAAAAAGGCTCTGCAGGCGACAGGAACCGAAGATTTGTTTCATATCACGCGCTGTGCCGATGAGACCGCTTCGAAACCCGACCCCGCCATGGTTCTGGACATCATTCAGCATATGGAGGCCGCCAATGAGCGAACGCTTATGGTAGGCGACTCGGTTCACGACATGCAAATGGCGCTCAATGCACAGATTCCATCAATCGCCGTATCGTGCGGAGCGCATTCAAAAGACATATTGCAACAATACAATCCGTTGATATGCTTACAGCGGCCGACGGAATTACTGGATATTATTGGAGGTTAAATCAAGTAATGGAAAATCAACAAGACAACCAAATTAAAATGGCTGCCGGGTGGGAACGTGACGTTCTTGAAAAAGTGGCTTTGGCGGCCGTTACAGAGCAAGCAAGAGCAAGACGCTGGAGCGTTTTTTTCAAATCCCTTGTATTTTTATATCTATGCGTCATATTAACCCTGTTCACATTTCCCAATATTATGAAGGATATGAGCGGCGATAGTGAGGAGCATACGGCAGTTATTGATATAGTCGGGATGATCGCGGAGGATAAGGACGCCAATGCCGATAGCATTATAAAAAGCCTGAAGAATGCGGTAAAAGATACGAATACCAAAGGCATTATTCTGCATGCCAATTCACCTGGCGGCAGTCCGGTTCAATCATCCTATGTTTATGATGAAATCAGAAAGATAAAAAAAGAGCATCCTGACCTGCCGATTTACACTGTAGTCAGCGATATTTGCGCTTCAGGTTGCTACTATATCGCTTCAGCGAGCGATAAGATTTTTGTCAACCAAGCCAGCCTTATCGGTTCCATAGGCGTTCTCATGGATGGCTTTGGATTTGTTAATGTCATGGAAAAATTGGGCGTCGAACGCCGGTTGCTGACGGCAGGCACGCATAAAGCCATGCTGGATCCGTTTTCGCCGCCTAAAGAAGATGAAACACGCTACATGCAGGGGTTGCTGGATCAGGTTCATCAACAATTTATTGGCGCCGTTAAAGCCGGCCGCGGCGACAGGCTTAAGGATGCGCCTGAACTCTTTTCGGGACTGGTGTGGACCGGTGAAGAAGGCGTCAAGCTTGGCGTTGCCGATGCGTTTGGTAATGATGACTACGTTGCCAAGGAAGTTATTGGCGTCGAGAATAAAGTTGATTTTACACAACAGGAACAATTGCTGGACAGAATTGCAGGCAAATTGGGTGCATCTTTCGGACAAGCTATCGGCACTATGGCTAAAGGAATGTCATTGCAGTAGCGGATTCAGTTCGGATTCAGTATGGTGATTTAAAATCCTTTCCGCTCAATGTATTCTCCTGATTGTAAAAATCCGGGCACGGTTACTTTCGGCAATGGCTAAATAAACAATAACTTAAGCTCTGGATCATCCATGAGAAATTTGATTAAACTGCTCGCATTGGTCTTGTTATTTTCCAATGTCTGTTATGCGGAAAGCGCTGTCATACTGGCGCGCGTCAGCCTGGATCAGGCTACGAAACAAATCATTAAAAAAGGCGGTAAAAGAGTGCTGGGCGCTCAAACTGAGATAATTAACGGCAGGGAAGTCCATGTTATTAAAGTTCTGACACCCGATGGACGTATTCAGCATTATTTGATCGATGCCGAGACCGGTGAATTAATCGGTTAATTTAAGGAAGAAAAACATGCGTATTCTTGTTGTCGAAGATGAAGTAACCCTTTGCGAACAGATCCAGGAGTTCCTGGCGGATAAAGGTTTTGCCGTCGATACAGCTCATACGGGCAGCGATGGTTTTTATATGGGCAAGGAGTATCCGCTCGATGCGGCTGTCGTTGATATTGGGCTTCCTGATTTTTCCGGCATCGAGTTGATCAAACGCCTGCGCAAAAACAACATTAAAATACCGATCCTGATCCTGACGGCCAGGAGCCGGTGGCAGGAGAAAGTGGAAGGGCTGGAAGCCGGCGCGGATGATTATCTGGTCAAGCCTTTCCATTATGAAGAGTTATTGGCCAGGATAAATGCCCTGATCAGGCGTTCCGCCGGACTGGCGCATCCCGTTTTGAGCCACGGCAATATAGAGCTGGATACCGTAGCGCAGGAAGTCTCCGTTGGCGGAGTGAAGCTGGAGCTGACGGCTTATGAGTACAAGGTGCTGGAATACCTGATGTTCCGTAAAGGCGAAATCGTTTCGAAATCCGTCCTGACCGCACACATTTACGATGAAGACTTCGATCGTGACAGCAATGTCATTGAAGTCTTTATCGGCCGCTTGAGAAAAAAACTCGATCCTGACGGTACGTTGAAACCCATTGAAACATTGCGCGGCCGAGGTTATCGCGTACCGATCATTCCTTCCTAAGTATAATCGTTTCTGCAAAAGCGCTTAATGCGTCTTTGTATCTTATTTTTCCTTAAAGGCATTGTGTGCAAACCAGATCTTTAAGCTTTCGATTACTGGTGTCCGCCGGTTTGGTGCTTGCCGCTTTCTTTGCGCTGGTGGCTGTCGTTCTTGAACAGAGCTTTCGCGAAAGTGCCGAGCAGGTGTTGAAGGAAAAATTGCAAGTCCAGGTTTACTCGCTTCTATCTGCCGCCGATCTTAAGAATTCCGGCCAATTGGTTATGCCCGCCGATTTGCCTGAGCCTCGGTTTACCAATCCGGGATCAGGTCTTTACGGATTTATTCAGCAAATAAAAAAGGGCAAGCCGTCATTGGTCTGGCATTCGGCTTCGGCAATCGGTCTGGACCCTGTGGCGCCGCCGGCTGAATTAAGCGCGGGCGAGACAGCTTTTTTATTGGATGAGCAGGGACGCTACTATGCGCTGCATTAT
The DNA here is from genome assembly GCF_036553575.1 of Methylobacter sp. Wu1. Taxonomy (NCBI): domain Bacteria; kingdom Pseudomonadati; phylum Pseudomonadota; class Gammaproteobacteria; order Methylococcales; family Methylococcaceae; genus Methylobacter; species Methylobacter sp. Wu1. The sequence goes on from NZ_JAZHOC010000067.1 coordinate 91,032, forward strand.
GATGTGATCTGGGAAAGCCGGGCCCATGTGGAGCGCGAATATACGTTCACCGTGACTGAAGATGCCGAGTTTGTAAAAGGCCAGGTGGAGCGTTTTAAAGCGGCGTTGAGATTCTGGCTGCTGGCGATAGGGCTGGTCCTGATTTTTATTCAGTTTGCCGTGTTGCGCTGGAGCTTAAAGCCGCTGCGCGTTGTCGTCAGGGATCTTGAGGAGATAGAAAAAGGCAAAAAAACTCGGCTGGACGGCCGTTATCCAACGGAATTGCAAGGCTTGGCAGGAAATCTGAATGCCCTGATCAGCAGTGAACGGGCGCATTTGGAGCGGTATCGCAATACTCTGGCTGATCTGGCGCACAGCCTGAAAACGCCGCTGGCCATCCTGCGGGGGTGCGCCGAGTCTTTCAGCGATAACAAGGAGACCGTACAAGAGCAGATTTTTCGCATGAACGAAATTGTCGAATATCAATTGCAGCGCGCCGCCGCGAAAGGCGAGCACCAGATTACCCGAACAGTGGATGTGGCGGTCATCATTAAAAAAATTATCGCATCGCTCAGTAAAGTTTATATTGATAAAGGCATTGCTTTCGATATTGATGTTCCCGAGCCTTGCCAGATCTATTGCGAAGAAGGCGACTTTTACGAAATTGCGGGCAATTTGCTGGACAATGCCTGCAAATGGTGCCGTCAGAAGATCAGTATCAGCGTTTCGTTTCATGACCCGAAGGCCAATGCCGGCTTTTCGATGCTGTTGCAGATTGAGGATGACGGTTCCGGCATTCCTGCCGATAAGCTCAAGGAGATTCTGAAAAGAGGGGTTCGGGCCGATGAAAACATTCATGGGCACGGTATCGGCATGGCAGTAGTCTACGAATTAACGGGGCTTCTGGGGGGCAAGCTGGAAGGGGGTAAAAGCAAGGCGTTGGGCGGCATGAGTTGGCGCGTTTACTTGCCATGACTTTGGATTTATATGCCTTTGCTTCGGTTCTCCATGCGCCTTAGGAATTCGGTCAGGATCAATACATAAAGCTCATCGCCCAGGTATTTGTCTTCAATGCCGCTGTCGATGTTTGGATTGTCGTTCACTTCTATTACATAGCCCTTGCCGTTTTTTTCCTTGACGTCCACGCCGTACAAGCCGTTGCCTATCGGCTGTGTGGCTTTCAGCGCTGCTTCCAATACGGCTTTGGGCACTTCAAAAGTCGGCATGGTGTCAAAGTTTCCGCTATCGGTCCGGCTGCCGCCATGACGGTAAATCTGCCAGTGGTTTTTAACCATATAATAACGGCAGGCATATAAAGCCTTATTGTTGAATACGCCGATGCGCCAGTCAAAATCCGTATACAAAAATTCCTGAGCCAGAAGCAGTGCCGATTTTTGAAACAATTCCTCGACTTTAAGATCCAGTTCTTGTCGGTTATGAACTTTAACAATGCCTCGGGAGAAAGAGCCGTCCGGTATTTTGATGACCACCGGAAAGCCGGCTTCTACTTCCAGTTTATCCAGATGTTCGGCATTGCCTTTATGCAGCAGCCAGGTCTTGGGCGAGGGAACGCGATGCGTGCGAAACAGATCGGCGAGATAAACCTTGTTCGTGCAGCGCAGGATGGAGGTCGGATCATCGATGACCACCAAGCCTTCGGCCTCGGCTTTTTTGGCAAAGCGGTAAGTGTGATGATCTATGGCAGTGGTTTCACGGATAAACAAGCCGTCAAATTCAGACAGGCGGATATAATGCTGCTGCGATATCAACTCGACTTCAATGCCCAGCTGCCTGCCGATTTTGATGAATTTTTTAAGGGCGGCGAGATTGCTCGGCGGCAGTTTTTCTTCCGGATTGACCAGAATGGCAAGATCGTAGCGCGCGGCTTTACGGGCGCGGCCTTTGCGCCAGACTTTTTTGCTGAACTGGTCCAGTGCTTCGGCAAAAATCGTTTCCTGTTCTTCGCTCAGGCCGCGGTGTGAGATGGCTTTTAAGCTGGTAATCTCCCATTGTTGCCGAAAACGCAGCGTGACTTCCAGGATAGGGCAGGGGAAACGCTCAAACAATAGCCTTGCCAATTCGTTAAAAGCCGGATCGGACGTCGTGCCGAAGTAAGTCAACAGGGTAACGTCAGTGTCTTGGCTATGGCTTTTAAAGGCCCGCTTCAGGGTCTGCGACAAGTCTTCGAGTGGCGATCGGTATGAAGCGCTTTCAGTGTCTTTGCCGTAACTCTTAAAGGTACGCGTCAACGTCGTCGAGGACAAGTCTTCAAGTTGCAGCCGGTATAAGGATTTCTTGCCCAGATCGTTCAGTACCTTGACAGATGGAATAACGTGATGTCCCCTGGCTTCGGCCAGCAAAGAACAGTAATAGCCGTCTGAAAGATAACGATAGCTGCTGCAGAGATTGATGACGCGCGTGCGTTGTTGAGGGTCGCCTTGCTCGGTTGCCAGATAGGTTTCAAAAGCCATGACTTGGTCGCTGGGATAATAGGGTCCCCAATCGGTAAGATTATCGACAACCAGAATGGTACGTGCCATAGCAAGCAAAAGCCTCAAATTAAGATAAAATATAATTTTGGAGTCAGTCAGATTTTTCTACAAGGAGTTTTTTGGGGGCTGGAAAAATATTTCATATTGCTCTGACTGGCGCTATGCTAAAGAAAAATTCTTAGGTAATCATTATGTCCTCTTCTCTTCCCGTTGCCGCTCTTGATACAGACGTTTTTCCAGCCAGCTACGCAGTTGGCAGACAGTGCTGGCAGACAGCGCTGTCTGAGCTGCCCTGCGCCAAAAAACATATACCGTATCGCTGCGCCGGGGCGGGGCCTGAAGGCGAGGAGTTGTTTACCGATACGGTCTGGCTGGGTTCGGAAGAGGCTTCCAAAGTGGCGGTGCTGATAGGCGGCACGCATGGCATTGAAGGCTTTGCCGGTACGGCGGTGGAAATTGACCATTTGCGCCTGATTGCCGCCGGACATATTCATATGCCTGCTGATACGGCTGTGTTAATGATTCATGCATTGACGCCTTGGGGCTATGCCTGGCAGCGCCGCTGTGATGCCGACGGTGTTGATTTAAATAGGAACGTGGTCGATTTTTCCAAACCGTTGCCCGGAAATCCGGGCTACGAGTCGCTGCGCCCTATTTTATTTCTGGCCGATGCAGGCCAAAGACAGGCGGCTTTTGCCGACTGGGAACGTAAGTATGGGCGTGAATCGCTTGAAAGCGCTATCAGTGCCGGACAATATGTCGACGCCAGCGGTCCTTTCTATGGCGGACGGGCACCCGCGCATGGCAGACGGGTCGTTGAAGATCTTATCGATAAGTATGACCTGCACCAGCGTGATCTGGCCGTTATCGATTTGCATACCGGTCTTGGATCTTATGGTTACGGTGAGATTATTTGTGACCATGAGCCGGATAGTTTCGGCACAAGCGTGGCTCGCCGCTGGTATGGCGATTCTGTAGCCTTGCCGGCTTTGGGGACATCCAGTTCGGTGCCCAAAATAGGCTTGCTGGATTATGCCTGGCATGCGGTCATGAATGAGAGAAGTTGCTATATCACCCTGGAATTCGGTACGTTCAAAACAGATCAGCTTTTTGAAGTCTTGCTGCTCGATCATCAGTTGTGGTCGCAGTCGGACAACCGACAGACCCGTTTGGAACATGCCAGGCGCATGCGGCACCATTTCTGCCCGGATGATCAAGCCTGGAAGGAAATGGTGCTGTTCCGGGCAAGGCAGGTGTTTTCGCAGGCATTACGGGGGCTATCAGTTTCATGACTATCAACAATATCTTGATTCGGCATGCCAAACCAGATGATCTTGAGCAATTGGTAGAGCTTGAAAATGCCAGTTTTGAAACCGACAAGTTGAGCAGGCGCAGTTTTCGGCACTGGATAACGACGGAGCATCGTGCTTTGCTGGTGGCGGAAGTGGAGGGCAGGATCGTCGGTTATATCCTGATTATCTATCATCCCGGCACCCGCCTGGCCCGTATTTATTCGCTGGCCGTGGCGCATCAGCAACGCGGCTCCGGCATTGCCAAATTGCTCATGGCGGCAGGCGAACAGGAGGCCATTGAGGATGGTCGGTTGTACCTGCGCCTTGAAGTGGGCATTGATAATATCGCGGCGATTAACCTGTATGAATCACTGGGCTTTCAGAAGTTCGGCGTATACCATGACTATTATGAAGACCACAAAGACGCCCTGCGTTACCAGAAACGCATCCGCCGGTATCGAGAGCCATTAGAGCACAGGCCCGTGCATTGGATGAGGCAAACGACGCCTTTTACTTGCGGGCCGGCTTCGCTGATGATGGCCATGCACGGACTAAACAAGACGTATCTGCCGTCCCAGGAAGAAGAGCTCAATTTATGGCGCGAAGCGACGACGATCTTTATGACGTCCGGCCATGGCGGCTGTCATCCGGTGGGTTTGGCGTTGGCGGCAAAGCGCCGGCATTTTAATGTCGAAGTCTGGATCAGTCAGACAGGGCCGCTGTTTATAGATAGTGTGCGCAGTGAGGAAAAAAAACAGGTTGTCGAGTTGGTGGATAATGGTTTTAAGCGCGAAGCCGAAGAGCAGGGCGTGAAAATACATTATGCCAATATTACCCAGAACGATTTGATTGAAGCCTTTAATGCCGGAGCGATACCGCTGGTGCTCATCAGTACTTTCCGTATGGACCGTAAAAAAGCACCGCACTGGGTGGTCATGAGCGGAAGCGACGAAGATTGCTTGTATATGCATGATCCGGACCCGGAAGAGGGGCGTCAAAGTGAGGTCGACTGCCAGTATATTCCCGTGGCGCGTGAAGATTTTGACCGCATGTCCTGCTTTGGCAAAAACCGTCTGCGGGCGGCGGTCATACTCTGGCCCGCTTAAACTTTCTAAAAATATTTCATCAGGGCTTGCATCATTAAGCAAATTCGATCATAATAGCACTTCTTTAGCCGCTACGGCTGATTGTTTCATGGTAACCGTGTCGGTCCTCTCGCAACGATACGCTGTAAACCCCGCCAGGCCCGGAAGGGAGCAACGGTAGCAGCAGATTCGTGTGCCGGGATGTGGCTGGCATGGTTGCCGCCCAACCTCATAATCATCTTTCGAGCCTGCAATGAATTACCAGGTTCTCGCCAGAAAATGGCGTCCTCATAATTTCACAGAAGTTGTCGGACAAGAGCATGTTGTCAAATCGTTAATGAACGCTTTGCAGCATGACAGACTCCATCATGCCTATTTATTTACCGGTACCCGCGGTGTAGGCAAAACCACAATTGCCAGAATTCTAGCCAAAGCCATCAATTGCCAGAATCTCCAGGATTTTAATCCTTGTGGGCAATGCAGCGTTTGCCGTGATCTTGATGAAGGTCGGTTTCTGGATTTGATCGAAGTGGATGCGGCATCCCGCACCAAGGTCGAAGATACGCGGGACTTGCTGGATAATGTCCAGTATGCGCCCAATCAAGGCCGTTATAAAGTCTATCTGATCGACGAAGTGCATATGTTGTCAGGGCACAGCTTCAATGCCCTGCTCAAGACCCTCGAAGAACCGCCGCCGCATGTAAAATTCCTGTTGGCAACCACTGATCCGCATAAGATTCCGATAACGGTATTGTCCCGCTGTCTGCAGTTTAATCTGAAGCGCTTGCTGCCGGATCAGATTTTCAAGCAGATGGAATTCATACTCCAGAAGGAACAGATTGCATTTGAAATTGCGGCTTTGAAATTACTGGCCCGCGCTGCCGATGGCAGTATGCGTGACGGGTTAAGTCTGCTGGACCAAGCCATCGTCTTCGGTAACGGCAAGGTAAATACTGAACAGGTCAGTGCTATGTTAGGCACGGTCGCCCAGCAGCCTGTCGATGACCTGTTAACGGGGCTGGCTGATGGCGATGCCGAGGCCATCCTTAATAAAATCAATGAAATCGCCAATTTGACTCCCGATTTCGGCGACGTTTTGCAGCAAATCCTGCAGGTCCTGCATCGCATAGCATTAATTCAGCAGGTGCCCGGCGCAGTCAATCATGATTTTGACGCCGAAATGATCGCTGCATTAGCCTCGCGGCTGACGCCCGAAGATGTCCAGCTTTATTACCAGATCGGCTTGATAGGGCAAAGAGACCTTGATCTGGCGCCCGATCCGCGCAGCGGTTTCGAAATGGTCATGTTGCGCATGCTGACTTTCAGGCCGGTAGCGCAAGAACAGAGTCTTGCCAAGCCGGTTCAGGTTTCCCGGTCAGCTGTCAAGCCGGAAGTCAAGGCATCACAAGTGACTGTCAGCGCATCGAATAAACCGGAGTCCGTTCAGGAGTCTGCGATTGATAGGGCAGATAATAATTGGGCAGAGATGGTTGTAGCCATGAAGATTGGCGGCATGACGCGGGAGCTGGCGAATAACTGCGTTTTGGACAGTATTGACGACAAAGTTTGTACATTAATATTGGATCCGGGGCACAAACATCTACGCAGTGCGGTCACAGAGGAAAAATTGCAAAGCGCTCTGCAGCGTTATCGAGGCACATCACTGAAGCTGGTGATCAATACCGAAAAAATAGCGGTTGACACGCCGGCGGTGCAGTTGATTAAAGAGCGCGAAGACAGACAGCAGGCAGCTGTTGACGCTATTAATTCAGACGAAAATATTCAGGCTTTGAAAGAGCATTTTGATGCCAGGGTGCTGCCCGGCTCAATAGAGCCTGTTTAACAACATAAAGGAGAGCGACAATGAAAAATGCACTGGGTAACCTCATGCAGCAAGCCCAAAAAATGCAGGAAGACATCAAAAAAGCGCAAGAAGAGCTTGCTTCCATGCAGGTGATGGGGGAGGCCGGCGGCGGTCTGGTCACCATCTTGATGACCGGTAAGCGAGAAGCCAGAAAAGTCACTATTGATGATTCTTTGCTGGGTGAAGATAAGGATATGCTGGAAGATATGGTTGCGGCCGCCATTAATGACGCTGTCAATAAGGTGGCAAAAATGAAGCAAGAAAAAATGGCTGAGCTAACATCTGGCATTCCATTGCCGCCCGGGTTCCAGATGCCTTTTTAATATGCAGAAAAGGGGCTTATTAGGGCAGTTGATACAGAATTTATGCTGTTTGCCAGGCGTAGGGCCGAAAACCGCGCAACGCATGGCTTTCCAATTGCTGCAGCGCAACCGTGATGGCGCCAGAATACTGGCCGAGACGCTATTGCGGGCTGTTGATGAAATTGGCTATTGCCGCGAGTGCCGTACGCTGACCGAAAATAACCTCTGCGAAATCTGTGCCGATAATTCACGGGATGACTCCGTCATTTGTATCGTTGAAAATCCGGCCGATGTCTGGATCATTGATCAGTCCACTGCGTTCAAAGGTCGCTACTTTGTCTTGCATGGAAGGTTGTCTCCATTGGATGGCATCGGCCCTGATGAACTCGGCCTGGATGTGCTGGAGCAGCGGCTTGCGGCAGGCAGTGTCAAGGAATTGATATTGGCTACGAATTTAACGGTAGAAGGCGAGGCAACGGCCTATTTTATCGGCGAACTGGCCAAAAAATATCATGTGCAGGCCAGCAGAATCGCTCATGGCGTGCCGATGGGCGGAGAATTGGAGTATATTGACAGCAGCACCTTATCGCATGCGTTTAATGGAAGAAAACAGATTTAGATTCAATATTCAAGGGGAAAAATATGGCTGATTGTTTGTTTTGCAAGATGGTTGCGGGCGAAATTAAGCCCGATGTGGTTTTTGAAGACGAGCATGTTCTGGCATTCAGGGATATCAATCCGCAGGCTCCTGTGCATATTCTCGTGATCCCTAAAACGCATATCGCTACATTGAATGATTTGGATGATGCCCAACTGGCCGGCCGCCTGCTGCAGACCGTCATAAAGTTGGCGAAGCAGGAAGGCTTGTCTGAAAATGGTTACAGAACGGCAATCAGCTGCAATAAGCAGGGTGGTCAGGAAGTCTATCACCTGCATTTGCATCTGTTGGGCGGACGCCAGATGAAATGGCCTCCGGGCTGAGCCTTTTTGCAGCAATAAGGTTACCTATTCATTAAGGCTTGCTTGATCTTCCAGATACTCGACTTCCACTTCTGTATTCCCCCGCAAGCCGATTTTCCTGGCGGCTCCTTTTGACAGATCGATCAAGATGCCGTTTTTAAAGGGGCCGCGGTCATTCACTATTACATCAACGTAACGACCATTACGCAGATTAGTCACACGTACCTTAGTCGGTAATGGCAATGTTCTGTGAGCGGCTGTCAGGCCGTGCGGTCTAAAGCGTGTTCCCATGGCGGTGCGATTGCCGGATTCCGAACCATACCAGGTAGCCATCCCTTGTTCTTTATAGCCTTCCGCTGAAGGGAGTGGATAGTATGTTTTGCCTTTCACTGTATAGGGCCGGTTATAAGGCGCGCTATGAGAATAAGCGGGAGATTTGTAAGGATAAGGCGGTTTGTAGATGGAGGGGGTCGTGGTTACCGAGGTACAGCCGCTGAATAAGCTGGTAAATAGCAACATCAGACCGATGTTTCCGGGCTGTAAATGCGTTTTTCTACTGTTAGAGGTGATTATTTGCCAGGACATGCAATTCCATATTAATGATGATGTGGTTCGATTTAAAGAAAGTGTTTTTAAAAATTCGTTTCTTTGTTATCTCATTGCTTTAACTGGAGCAATGATAATTGCCGTTTTATTTTGCCCTGCTTAATGATTCTGTGCCTTAAGCTTTCATTTTTAAGTTTATCTTAAAAAACTGGGCGACCCTTGCTGAGTTGCCGTTATTTCTAATGCTTGCCTTGATATTTCATGACAAAATATGATTTATCTTAATGTGTGAGGAACTGCCTTTTTATGAAAATTGCTATTTTGTCTCGTAACTCTAAATTATATTCAACCGCTCGGTTGGTTGAAGCCGCAGAGGCGCGCGGCCATGAGGTACGGGTTTTGGATGTTTTGCGTTGTTATATGAACATTACTTCGCATAATCCATCCATCCATTATCGAGGTGAAGACCTGACAGGATTTGATGCTGTTATCCCCCGTATTGGAGCTTCAGTTACATTTTACGGTACTGCGGTGTTAAGGCAATTTGAAATGATGAATGTGTTTCCGTTGAATGAATCGGTAGCCATATCACGCTCACGCGACAAACTGCGTTCAATACAGTTGTTGGCGCGAAAAGGCATAGGCTTGCCAGTAACCGGTTTTGCCAACAATCCGGATGATATTGAGGATTTAATCTCTCAAGTGGGCGGCGCGCCACTGGTTATTAAATTACTGGAAGGTACGCAGGGGATAGGCGTGGTATTGGCCGAAACCCATAATGCGGCCGAAAGCGTCATTCAGGCCTTTATGGGGCTCAAAGCCAATATTATGGTGCAGGAGTTTATCAAGGAAGCCGAGGGCAGCGATATACGCTGTTTTGTGGTTGGCGATAAAGTGGTGGCCGCCATGAGGCGTCAGAGTGCGGCGGGTGAGTTCCGTTCTAATCTGCACCGCGGCGGAACGGCTTCGTTGGTTCGATTGACGCCGGAAGAACGCTCTACTGCCGTGCGGGCTGCCAAAATCATGGGACTGAATGTCTGCGGCGTGGATATGCTGCGTTCCAATCACGGCCCCGTAATTATGGAAGTCAATTCATCGCCCGGATTGCGTGGTATCGAACAAACCAGCGGCAAGGATATCGCCGATCTGATCATTCAATTTATTGAAAAACGCATTGAAACGTTGGCAACAACAGCCAAGGATAAATCATCATTCCACCCCAGCCGTACGCGTACGCGCGGTAAAGGCTAGCCGCTAGGCATCCCCGTAAAAGTCAATCTAAAACTGGTGGCGGGAATGCATGAATCAAAGGCCGAAAAGGATAGCGTTAAACTAATCCTTGACTATGATGTCCTTGTAGCAAAGATTTAAACGATTCTTAAATAAATCTTGACAAAATATATAGGTTGATAGTCTATTTAAGGCTGAAATTGTAATAGTAATTTTTTCTTATCCATGTGTTCATCATGGTAGAAATTAAAAAGTTCTTTAATGTGAGTTCAAAAATGTCTAAAACATCCGCAAAATCGGCTGTCAAAACCCGTTCAAGAAATAGCGCAGACATCGAGCATGAAGATGAAGAGCTGTTTGAAGATAGTGAATATGCTTCATTTTCCGATGGCGTTGAAAAAGAAGCGATAAAAAGGGATGCTCGCAGAAAGATCGAGATCTATTGGGAAAAGAAGCGCTTGAAAGAGCAGTTAGATGGCCTTGATGAGTCTGAATTCGACGAGTCTGATCTCGACTTCTAGCTTTAATTGAAAAAGATAATTGCCTGGGCTTAATCTTCAGAAGGGCGGCCGGTTTGGCTGGCCGCCTAAAGATAGTCTGTATTTAGCCTTGCTTCAGCATGCGGTTTTGCTTGTTTGTGGCTCAAAAGCAAGCTTTAAAACCGGCCGATAGAATGTCATTGTCAGGTGCGATCTTTGATATCGCGGTAATGGCGTATAGATTCGCCGACGTAGATCTGACGGGGACGATAAATAGCAACACGCTCGCCATGTATCATTTCACGCCAGTGAGCCAGCCATCCAGGCATGCGGCCAATAGCAAACAGAACGGTAAACATATTGGTAGGGATGCCGGCTGCGCGCAGTATCAGACCTGAATAAAAGTCCACGTTCGGATAAAGTTTGCGAGAAATGAAATAATCGTCATTCAGCGCGACTTCCTCGATTCGTCTGGCAATATCCAGCAGAGGATCTTTGATGCCAGGCTTGTTGAGCAGCACGTCGCAATGTTTTTTCAGTACAGTGGCGCGCGGATCATAATTCTTATAAACCCTGTGGCCAAAGCCCATCAGGCGCTTGGACGAATACTTGTTTTTGGCTTCGTTGATGAATTCAGTGCCGTCTCCGCCTTCAGCATGTATTTGCTCCAGCATCTTGATCACTTCCTGATTGGCCCCGCCGTGCCTTGGTCCCCATAATGCGGAAATGCCGGCCGAGATAACGGCATAGACATTCGCCATGCTGGAGCCTGCGGTACGGACAGAAGACGTGCTGCAGTTCTGTTCGTGGTCGGCATGCAATATCAGCAGCATATCGATCGCGCGCACGATATCATCGTCCAGTTGGTAATCGCGTACCGGCGACGCGAACATCATGTTCAGAAAGTTGCGGACGTAGGATAGCGTGTGGGATGGATAGACCAGCGGTTCACCTATCGATTTTTTGTAAGAGAAGGCCGCGATAGTGCGTACCTGCGAAACCAGATTCGCTACAATCTGTATTTCGGATGCTTCATCGAGACGGTCGAAAACCGGGTAAAAAGTCGACAGTGATGCGACCATCGTTGCCAGTATTCCCATGGGGTGCGAGCCGCGCGGGAAACCGTTGAAAAAATGGTGCATGTCTTCGTGAATGATTGACGAGTCATTCAATGCGGTCGAGAAGTGCTGCAGCTGTTCCACGGTCGGCAGTTCGCCATACAGCAACAGGTAGGCGACTTCGACAAAGCGCGAATGTTCAGCCAGTTCTTCAATAGGATAGCCCCGGTAACGCAAAATGCCTTTTTCACCGTCAATATAGGTGATGGCGCTTTCGCAGGCGCCTGTATTTCCATAACCCTCATCTAGTGTCACATAACCGGTCTGGCTGCGAAGCTTGGAGATATCGATCGCTTTCTCACCTTCAATTCCTATATAGGTGGGCAATGTGTAAGTCTTATCATCCAAGGTCAATATAGCCGGGGTTAGCGGCTTTAATCTATCGGTCATATATACTAAATCTCCAAAACTAATAGGTAACCTTGAAATTGAAGACTACCAAGGTTACCGCAAGCTATTCTCTCACTAATTGTTCATTATATCCGGATCTCCCTTTCAACTTTCAGTTTTCGATAACTATTTAAGCTGAAGGGCTCTAAAGCGTCAGTCTGTTGGATTATTTTTTCATTCAGATGCTGATGCTATAACTCAACAATACCATATTAGCTATATGACAAGGCAATAAAAGCTTTCACAATTTCAGCAGCATTAGCCATGCCGGTATGCAAATGGTGTTCAATTTCCGCCATGGTAATTTCGCCTTCGGTTTTGCCGGCAGCCCAGTTGGCAACTACAGCAACCGTGGCATAATCCATATTCAGCTCCTTGGCCAGAGCCGCTTCCGGCATGCCGGTCATGCCGACCAGGTCGCAGCCGTCGCGTTCCATTCGTTGAATTTCTGCGGCTGTTTCCAGGCGCGGGCCTTGTTTGCAACCGTAAGTACCCAGGGGGGAGACTTTGATATTGGCTTGGGCTGCGGCAGTGATCAAGCGCGAACGCAGCTTTTGACTGTAAGGGTAGGTGAAGTCTATGTGAGTCACTGCATCTTCATCATCTTCAAAAAAAGTATGGCTGCGGCCATAAGTGTAATCGATGATCTGATCCGGGATGGCAATATGGGCGGGCGCCATTTCAGCGGTGATGCCGCCGACTGCGGCCACGGCAATGATTTCTTCAACGCCCAGTTCCTTAAGTCCCCAGATATTGGCCCGGTAATTGATTTTATGAGGCGGTATGCTGTGCGGATTGCCGTGCCGGGCCAGGAATACCACTTCAACGCCGTTCAGTTCGCCAGTAACATACTCAGCCGAAGGCGATCCATAAGGCGTGGTGATCCGATCCCGTTTGATGATTTTCAGTTCAGGCATTTGGGTAAGACCTGTACCGCCGATGATGGCCAATTGGGTCATGATAGTTTCCTCGTTTTTATTCTTTACAGGCATAAATGCCGGCTGCATTGCGTAAGTAACCCTTGTAGTCCATGCCATAGCCGAACAGGTAACGGTTTTCAACTTCCAGGCCGACAAAATCTGCTTTTATCGGTTTTTCATGATCGAGAATTTTATCGACCAGCACGGCGGTAAAGACGGCTTTGGCGCCTTGCTCCAGGCAATATTGATAAATTGCCTTTAAGGTAATGCCTTCATCCAGAATATCGTCGACCAGAAGAACTGTTCTATCTTTAAGCGGAGTGCCTGGCTTCAGAATCCATTCGATGTGGCCTCCCGAAGTCTGGTTCTGATAGCGGCTGGCATTGATGGCATCCAGCGTCAGCGGGATCTTCAAGCGAGTCATTAATTTGCCTGCCGTAACCATGCCTCCGTTCATGACGCAGAGGAATAACGGATTGCGGTCGGCGAGTTCGGCATCGATTTCTTGGGCCATTTTATCGAGGGCGGCCTCAACTTCCTGTTCGCTGTACAGTAAATCGGCGGTAGCCTGTACGTGTTTGATTTCTTCAAGCATGATTAAACGTTTGGTTGATTTGATCTGAGATTTTTTGCCATTTCTCGCAGTTCATTAACTGCTCGCGGTCCATTTGCGGCTTGCCCCGCATGCTGTTGAGGCGTCGTTCCCTGAGCGGATCTTGGGTAACGGGCAGCGAATCAAGCACCTGCTCTGCGGCGCGCGGATTATTGCAGACCAGTATCATGTCGCAGCCGGCCTGTTGTGCCAGCCTTGCACGTTCAGGGAAATCGCCGACCGATGCAGCGCCTTCCATGCTGAGGTCGTCGCTGAAAATTGTGCCGTTGAAGTTTAATTCCCTGCGCAGAATTTGTTGTATCCAGAACGGCGAAAAGCCGGCTGGGCTGGCATCGATGTTGGGATAAAGCACATGCGCGGGCATAATGCCTTCCAGTCCTTCAGCAATGAGTTGCTTGAACGGCAGCAGGTCTTTATTTCTGATGCTGTCCATATCCCGTTCATCTATGGGCAGCGTAAGATGCGAATCCAGCGCTACAGCACCATGGCCCGGAAAGTGTTTCCCCGTAGCGGCCATGCCGGCGGCCTGCATGCCTTTTCTGAAGGCGCTTGACAAGCGGGTTGCCAGTTCATGATCTGTTGAAAATGAGCGGTTGCCGATGATTTCGCTGACGCCGCAATCAATATCCAGGACGGGGGCGAAGCTGAAATCGACGCCGACAGCCAACAGTTCGGCAGCCATAAGCCAGCCGGCGGGTTCGGCCAATTCAGGGGCTTCTGCATAACGCGCCGCAGGCGGCAGGCGGGTAAAGCCTTTCTGGAAACGCTGAACTCGTCCGCCTTCCTGATCAACGGCAATCAGTAGATCGCCTTGACGTGCAGCGCGAATGCTTGCGATCAGTTCAGTGACTTGCTCGGGGCTTTCATAGTTGCGCGAAAAAAGTATGACTGCCCCGGTATTGGGATGATTTATGACTTCTTTTTCATGCGGCGCCAGGGTCAAACCCTCAACATCCAGCATAATCGGGCCGATAGGATAGTTATGTGTCATTGCCTATTGTCGTTTGGAAAAGGCCTATTCAGATCTGATATTTAAGTTATACAGAATTAAATTTGCATTGTTATTAAGCTTTTGTGCATCCCGGCTTATACAATTGCCGGAATGCACAAAAATAGAGCCAATTATAGAGTATTTGCAGGTAAATCCGAAGTTTGCTGTAAATCTGGCGATATTTTTAATCAATGTTTAATTAAAGATCGAGCGTTATACAGCCCTTAAAAACCTCCCGGAATTACGGCATGAACATCATGCTTTCGAATCGGATGCAACGCGCGAAACCACTGGGCAGCATAAGGCGCAATGACAGAAACGTATCGCCGCCAATAAGCAGGACAGTGGACTCGCATGAACATGGCGAAGTCTAAGAAGGCGTGTTTTTGCCACATTTCTGGTTAATTCAAGCGGTCGCCTAACCGGTCTTTAATAAGTTTGAGATTTTCTAAAATTTGCTGCTGCGTGTACGGAATTGCGTCGAATTTTCCCCAGACGGGCGCCGGCCAGGCTTTATCGGTCCGGTAGCGGACGATGTGATGTATATGCAGTTGGGGTACCATGTTGCCAATCGAGGCGATATTCATTTTATCGGCTTTGTAAAGCGCTGCCAGGTTTTCCGCCAGATAGCCGGACTCCTCCATTAGCAGTTCCCGTTCCGGCTTTGACAATTGATAGATTTCACTCAATCCCGCCTTTTCAGGCACCAGGATAAACCAGGGATACTGGCTGTCGTTCATCATCAGCAATCGGCATAACTCAAACCGGCCGATTTCGATGCAGTCTTGCTGGAGGCGGGGATGTAATTGGAATGTCATGATTTTTATATACTGAGGCTTGAATTAAACTCAAAAATAGGTGAAATTTGCTATTTAAAATATTACAAATAGTAAAAGGTAGTTTCATGTCTGCGCAAACGATTTCAATTCAAGACTTGCCCCATGAAAATAAACTGGCGGTCTCGTTCCGGTTGCTGCTGGGATTGTATGCCATCATTCCTGCTTGTTTACTGCTGCAGCTAATTGACGTCGGGTTGTTGCAGGGATATCTGAAGCAATATCTGCCAAGCAGTCCTCACCATTTCATATTGTTTCAAATTGTTTTCGGTACGCCTCATATTGTTGCCAGCGCCATTGTCATGGTCAGCAACACGGAATACCTGAAGTTTTACAAAAAGAAAATCATTTTGATGACGGCCGCTCTTGCGGCTTTTTTCGGCATAGGCAGCCTGTTTATTCCTTATCTGGTTTTTTATGTGCTTGTGGCATGCTGGACTGTCTACCATGTGCTTAAACAGCAGCATGGCGTGGCGCGGAGCATCTGCCATCTGCCGGCATGGGCGTTCTATCTGCTATTATGGTTGAGCGTGGCAGCCGGCATTGTAGTTTACATCGGCATATTTCTGAAAAACACCCTGGACGCCCAACAGACCGAATGGGTCAAGCATGCGGCCGCCGGCTTGTGTATCGGCCTGGCATTGAGTACGGTTTTGTGCCAGCGCTATGTCACTACGTCATTTGGAAAGCTGTTTCTCTGGGCCAATACCTTGCTGGTGCTGAGCAGTTTTTATCTTTATGTTCAGCAGTATTACTTTCTGGCCATTCTGGTGCCAAGGCTGGTCCATGATGCCACGGCTTATGTATTTTATGTGACGCACGATTACAATAAGCATTATCCGCAGCCGCAGAATTTCATTTATCGCTGCGCCTCTCGCTGCAACCTGCATGTTTTTGTTGTGTTACCTGCGCTTTCCTTTATGCTGGCGTTTGCTTTGCAGAACTATGGCGATGCGGCGGTTAATTTAATGACCAACTACATCTTTGGCATAGAATTCCGCAAGGTTATTACCGTCGGCTTGCTGGGCTATCTGGCTTTGATGCATTATTACACGGAAGCTTTTACCTGGAAGCAGGGTTCTCCATACCGGCGTTTTATCGCTTTTACGAAGTGACAGAGGTGAATGACAGCTCGCTTGCGGCGAAGTTGTTGTGGTTGAGAGGCTTTTTCGGCTTAAAGCAGCCGGTTAGGGCAGGATTCTGCCGCAAAGCGTAAACGAATGCAGACAGCGCCTGTTTTGTGGATAGAGTTATTCCGCTAAGGCCATAAATTGCTGACAGGCGGTTTGCAGAAACAGAATCCTTATTACGCTAAAGCCCGTCATCACCCATTTAAGCTGCAAGTGCAGAAAAGTTATAGCCGTGTCAGCAAAAATATCAAGCGCATCAAGTCGCCCTGACGCCGGGTATTGGTTTTCTCGAATACCTTTTTCAACTGACTGCGAGCGGTATTATCGGTGATATCGTATTTTTGACCATATTCGGCCAATGACAAACCGTCCGCCAAGGCCAGACACAGCCGCAACTCGGCGGCAGTCAAGCTGAATAAATCCTGAAATGCCCGCCATTGCTCTTCGGAATAACAGCCGGGGTCGCACAATATCGCCATAATTTTTAATCCGTCCTCATCGCCCGGCGATTGCCGCCGCATTGGAAAACAGCCCAATAACAGTGGCGAGCTATTAGCACGCTCTAACAGCAGAATACAGCTTCTAGCCCGCCGGGAATCAAGCGTCGAAGGTGTTGAATCGACGGTACGAGATTGCGCCAATCCATTGATAAACGCCTTGAACTGTTTTGCATTGTACGAGTCGAGCAGGGTGAATTTCGGCTCTAACCGCAAAGGTATCGCGTCGCCCTCCAGAAGGGCATCGACCTTTTTAGACCGATACAACACACGCGATTGTCTGTCTAACAGCAAAACATGTCTGCCGAAAGTTTCAAACGAGGAGAAAATGTGTTGAAAATGCTCGGCCTGATAATCGGCGGCGCGCCGGAATTGTCTGCGGCGTTCGATGTGTGATGAATTATTTTCGTTTACCGGATCAGGTGGGTCGGATTCGCTGGTCATTGGATTATTACGGTTGCGCTTTTTGTTATTTGTTTTTCGCTACCACTAGGTATCGGGCTGTTTTTGATCGAACTCAGGCAAATTTGGTCTATTTCAGCAGTTAAGCCAAAGGCGGGCCTCCATGGACGTCGAGGGATTAATTCCTTCTTAATTGTAGGGTTACAGCTATTGTAGCGATAAAATGTGCATTCGGCACCATCAACTTGCAAGTTAGGCTGATTAGCTTGGTTTAATGAATCTTCGGCGTTACACTAGGGGCTTGCTGATACGCGGAGATAGTGTTGTGATTACGTTAAAACAAACGCCGCTTTACCCCTTTCATCTTGAACTAGGGGCCAAAATGGTGCCTTTCGCCGGTTATCGGATGCCGTTACACTACCGCAACGGCACGCTGCACGAACACCTGCACTGCCGTCATTATGCCGGCTTCTTTGACATTTCCCACATGGGCCAATGCCTGATTCCGGGCGATTCAGCCGCCGGCGAACTGGAGAGGCTGACGCCCAGCGATATCACCGGACTCGCTCCCTGCCAGCAGCGCTATACCGTTTTGACCAACGACACTGGCGGTATCATTGACGACATCATCGTGACTCGCCTGCCTTCAGGCTGCATGGTCATTGTCAATGCAGCCTGCAAGGAAAAAGACTTTGAGCATTTTAAAACTCATTTATCTGACCGCTGCCATCTCGAAGAGATGACCGATCGGGCACTGTTCGCTCTGCAAGGCCCTGCCGCGGTAACTGTCATGCAGAAATTCTCTGCGGCAGTCGCTGATTTATCCTTTATGCATGCTTGCGAAGACAACATCAACGGCATCCACTGCATAATCAGCCGCAGCGGTTATACCGGCGAAGACGGCTTTGAAATTTCTGTGGCCGGCGAACAGGCGGATCATCTTGCCCGCTTATTGTTGGCTGAAGAGGCGGTGGAACCCATAGGGCTCGGCGCACGCGACAGTCTGCGGCTGGAAGCGGGCCTGTGCCTGTATGGGCATGAACTCGACGAATCGATAACGCCTGTGGAAGCGGGACTGCGCTGGCTGATCAAAGAAGGCCATGATCAGTTTCCGGGTGCTGACAGGATTCTGGCGCAGCTAAAGCAGGGCACAGAGAAAAGCCGCGTCGGCCTGCTGGTCGAAAGCAAAATACCGGCGCGCGAAGGCTGTATTATTGCCGATGAAGCGGGCGAGGCCATCGGCCATGTCACCAGCGGCGGTTTTTCCCCCAGCCTTGGCCGCCCCATCGCCATGGCGATGCTGCACAACCCGGCGCCGGACTCCAACAGGGCATTGTACGCACGAGTGCGTGACCACCAGCTTCCGGTTATGATCACGGAATTGCCTTTTGTCCCCCATCGCTACCGGAGATAAAACCATGCCTTCACCTCGCCTCAGCCTGGACAAACTGGAAATGCGCGGCAACTTCATCCATCGTCACATCGGGCCTGATCAGCGGCAAATTCAGGACATGCTCACCGAACTCGGCTTGAATGAACTGGAAGACATCATCCAGCAGGCGGTTCCGGCGGATATTCTGACCGAGGAACCGCTGAAGCTGACTGAAACGATCAGCGAGCGCGCCGTACTCAAATACCTGCGCAGGATGCGCGCCCGCAACCAGGTGTTCACCTCCATGATCGGCATGGGCTATTACGGCACGATCATGCCGGCCGTGATCAAACGCAACGTACTGGAAAACCCCGGCTGGTATACGGCGTATACGCCGTATCAGGCCGAAGTCAGCCAGGGCCGGCTCGAAGCGCTGCTGAACTTCCAGCAGATGGTGATCGATTTGACTGGCATGGAACTGGCGAATGCCTCGCTGCTCGATGAAGCGACCGCCGCGGCCGAAGCAATGACCATGTCGCGGCGTTTGTCTAAAAGCGCTTCCAACAGCGTGTTCGTCGATCAGGACTGCCATCCGCAGACCATCGCCGTCATTCAAACCCGCGCGCACTCGCTAGGCTATGAAGTTATCGTCGGCGATCCGTATCAGGATCTGGCGCAGCAGGACTTCTTTGCGCTGATCGTGCAATACCCGGGTTCGAAAGGCGAAATTCATGATCTCGGCGAAATGACTGCAATCGCCCATAGCAAATCGGCGCTGGTTACGGTCGCGGCGGACTTGCTGAGCCTGGTGCTGCTGAAGCCGCCTGCCGCCTTCGGGGTCGATATCGTCGTCGGCAATTCGCAACGCTTCGGCGTGCCGATGGGTTACGGCGGCCCGCATGCCGCTTTTTTTGCCACCCGGGACGACTACAAGCGCTCCGTGCCGGGGCGTATCATCGGCGTATCCAAAGACAATCACGGCCAGATTGCGCTGCGCATGGCTTTGCAAACGCGCGAGCAACATATCCGCCGCGACAAAGCCACCAGCAATATCTGCACGTCGCAGGTGCTGCTGGCCGTTATTGCGGGGTTTTATGCGATCTATCACGGCGCTGAAGGCCTGCGCCTGATTGCCGGCCGCGTGCACCGCTATGCGGAAATTCTGGCCGCCGGCCTCAGGCAATTAGGGCACCACGTTATCAGCCAATGCTATTTCGACACGCTGCTGGTGCATACCCCGCACCGGGCCAAGCGCCTCGCTGCGCATGCCGCCGAATCCCATATCAACATACGCGTCGTCGACCTTGATCATATAGGCATTTCGCTTGATGAAACGACAACGCGCAATGATTTAAGAGCGCTCTGGCAGGTCTTTTCATCGCCTTTTGCCAGTCTGCCCGATATTAATGCGCTTGATGCATCGATAACGGAGTGCATTCCCGAATCGTTATTGCGCACCGGTGACATCCTCGAGCATCCGGTATTCAAACGCTACCATTCGGAAACCGAAATGATGCGCTACATGCGCCGATTGGCGCGGAAGGATATTGCGCTGGACCGCTCGATGATACCGCTTGGCTCCTGTACGATGAAGCTGAACGCGGGCACCGCCATGCAGACCATTTCCTATCATGAGTTTCATAGTCTGCACCCGTTTGCGCCGTTGTATCAAACTCATGGCTATCAGCAAATGTTCGCCGAGCTGGAGGATATGCTCTGCGATCTGACCGGCTTTGACGCCATTTCGCTGCAGCCCAATGCCGGCTCTCAAGGCGAATACACCGGTTTGCTGGTCATCCGCAAATATCATGAAGTCACGGGTCAAGGCCAGCGCAACATCTGCCTGATACCGGCTTCGGCACACGGCACGAATCCTGCCAGCGCCACTATGGCCGGCCTCAAGGTCGTTGTCGTGGCCTGCGATGAAAACGGCAATGTCAGCCTTGATGATCTACAGGCGAAAGTCGCCGAGCATCACGACACCCTGGCCGCATTAATGATTACCTATCCGTCCACGCATGGCGTTTATGAAGAATCGTTCCGCACCATCTGCGATCTGATCCACAAGCATGGCGGGCAGGTCTATCTGGACGGCGCCAATTTCAATGCGCTGGTGGGCTTGAGCCGTCCCGGCAAAATCGGCGCCGATGTTGCCCATCTCAATCTGCACAAAACTTTCAGCATTCCGCATGGCGGCGGCGGGCCCGGTGTCGGCCCCATAGGCGTGCGCGCCCATCTGGCGCCCTATCTGCCCGATCACCCGGTGGTCAAAGGCGTCAATCCGGCCAAAAGCAGATATGGCACGATCGGCACCGTGTCGGCCGCGCCATGGGGATCGGCCAGCATACTCGCCATATCCTGGGCTTATATTGCCATGATGGGCGCAGCCGGGTTGAAGCGCGCGACGCTGGTAGCTATTTTGAATGCCAATTATATCGCCAGGCGGCTGGCGCCTTATTACCCGATCTTATATACCGGCAAAAACGGCTGGGTCGCTCATGAATGCATTATCGACTGCCATGCCTTCAAGAAATCCTGCAATATTACCGTCGACGACATCGCCAAGCGCCTGATCGACTTCGGCTTTCATGCGCCGACCGTCTCGTTCCCGGTCGCCGACACGATGATGATAGAGCCGACCGAAAGCGAGAATAAAGTTGAAATCGACCGTTTCTGCGATGCGCTGATCGCGATCCGCCAGGAAATCAAGGCCATTGAAGACGGCACGGCCGATGCTGAAAACAATATATTGCGCAATGCGCCGCATACGCATCGTTTATTACTGGAAGAATGGACTCTGCCTTACTCTAAACAGCAGGCTTTTTTTCCGGCCAGCTATCAGCATGACGATAAATACTGGCCTCCGGTGGGGCGTATCGATAATGTTTATGGCGACCGGCATCTGGTATGCACTTGCCCGTCTTTGGCGGAATATGAATAGTAGTGCTTAAGCAAGACTATCAGGACCTACGCAAGCCTGTGCAGGGATCTCCCGGTACTAATCGCTGCAATGCCCGAACTGACCGGTTTGCCTGTAGAGGGAACTTACTGCACAATCGCTCCATCTTAGGGGTATTTAACCCAAAATGGCGGATATTCCTGATAGCACTGATGTCTTGTGGAAACTGCCACAAACAGAGCATCTCTTGTGATTGCTTGATCCTGAGTTCGCTGTAATTAAGCCTGTGATCTATATCCAGGCTATTATTCAAAGAGTAGTAAAAGTTTGATATCCATAAAACAGCCGATGGCTTTTGTTGACCTGGAGACCACCGGCGCCTCTGCAATTAAAGACCGTATTACAGAAATTGGCATCGTGTTAGTCGATGAAAACGGCATTCGGGAATGGAGCCAGTTGGTTCATCCGCAAGCCCGAATACCTGCGTACATCGAGCAGATGACCGGCATCACTAATGCCATGGTTGAACAGGCGCCGAAGTTTGCCGAAGTGGCTGACGAAGTCGAGGCGATGTTACAGGGCAGGCTGTTCATTGCCCACAATGCCCGTTTTGATTACGGCTTTTTGAAAAATGAATTCAACCGCCTGGGCATGACATTCAGGCCTACGGTGTTATGTACCGTCAAGCTATCCAGAGCGCTCTATCCCCAGTACAGGCACCATAATCTCGATAGCCTGATGGAACGCCATAACCTGATCACCAAAGACCGCCATCGGGCCTTGGCCGATGCCCAGCTGATTCACCAATTCTGGCATGTGCTCTTGGAAAAATTTTCCGAATCAGAGCTCAACGACACGATCCGGCAGTTGATCAATCGTTCGAGTCTGCCGTCGCATATCGATCCGCTATTGATCCATGAACTGCCCGAAGGCCCCGGCGTTTATCTGTTCTATGGCGAAAATGACCTGCCGTTGTATATAGGTAAAAGCGTCAATATCAAAAGCCGTGTTTTGTCGCATTTTTCCGCCGATCACCGTCACCATAAGGAGATGAGCCTATCTCAGCAGTTGCGCCGGATCGACTGGATTGAAACGGCGGGTGAATTGGGCGCATTGTTGACCGAAGCCAAACTGGTCAAGCAATTGCTGCCGACGCACAATCAACGGTTGCGAAGAAAAAAGGCGCTGTGCGCCTGGCAGCTTCAGCAGCAAGGCGAGCATTTGCGGCCGGTATTGGCCTGGGCCAGCGATCTTGATTTTGGCGCTCAGGACAATCTGTATGGCTTGTACCACAGCCAACGCGATGCACAAAAAGCATTGCGCAGTCTAGCCGATCAATACCAGCTCTGTTTGAGCGTGTTGGGGCTAGAAAAGACAGCCGGGAACCGCCCTTGTTTTGCCCATCAGCTTAAAAAATGCCGGGGAGCTTGCGTAGGCAAGGAACGACCGCTGGTTCATGCAGGCCGGCTATTGATGGCAATGACCAGGCTTAAGCTCGCCGCCTGGCCTTATCCGGGCGCCATCGGCATTCGGGAAGGGGATGATCTGCATGTCATTGATCAATGGTGCTGCCTCGGTACGGCAAAAAATGAAGCGGATGTTCATGCATTATTGGCCGCAGGAAAGCCGGTGTTTGACCGGGATACTTATCTTATTCTCAACAAAGCTTTGAAAACATCGAAGGTGGTCCTGTTAAAGGATAGTTAATTTAAATGACTGAAACTTAAGCGTTCTTTGAGTAAAACAGGCATAGTTCGCCTCAGCAGATTCTGCTAGTTTATCTCCCTATGCCATCTTTTGATTAAGGAGCGGGTGATGAAACAATCAGCACTAATGCTTTTTATACTGGCGCTGCTTTGGGGCTGTGAAAATACCAAAGGGCAATATCGGCATGATCCCAATCACCATGAAAATATCATGCAAAATAATCGGGGTTGAATACGCCTCTGCCTGAAAGGGGAGGATTGCCGATCCAAACCACAAGGCCAGGCTCAACGGCGCATCAGTGCTTGAAGATTATCGCTTTCAGAGTCCGATCTGCTACTCAAATAGCTAGTGTGCCAGAACCATGGGCGCTTAGTCGCTGCCGGACGGCTTGGGCTTGGTTGTCTGCCGCGGTGCAGGCAAATTTGGCGGCGGCGGCGCAAGCCATTCCTGCTGAGTACCATATGTCAGCCTTCCCGGCACGGGAACCCGATGGTTTTGACTGTACATGCATTGAATGTAAATGATGTCATAATCTTGTTGACCTTCCTCTTCGGAATCGGGCCGGTTTTGCGATTCGTCAATTTGCTTATAGGCAAGCCGCCTGCACAGCTGATCGTCATTATGGAACTGATCGTAGCTTTTACCAGTGCCTGGCAGTACTAAAATACTCGGGCTGCTTGGCATTGTCGTGCATGCGCCGAGCACGAAAACAGAAATTAGGATTATCAGAATCTGTCGCATTGGGCACGCCTCCGTTAGGGAACAATTTTTTGCCAACTGGTTGAGCAATTCCTGACATAAGGATAATAACCGGCCGGCTTAGTGCAGTAATACCAATAGCCGGGTTCTTGCCCGACAGGTTGAGGATCGATTTTCGCCCAGCCTGACGGACATTCTTTCACATGGGGATAATATCCCTTGGGATTTGAACAATAGCTCCAGCTGCCCGGTTCAAGCGGCTGGACTTTGGGTGCAGTCCCTTGTTCTATATAAACAGGAGGGGTGACTGTCGAGGAGTAATAAGGAGGGGTTGAATAATAAGGCCAGTAATAATAGGGCGGCCAATAATAGTCTGGCCAGAAGAAAGGGTAACCTGCGTAAAATCCCCAACCGCCGTAATAATAAGAGGGATATACTTTATGCCCTGGCCCAATATAGCCGCCTCTGCGAACATCTCCATAGCCGCCGCTAAATCTGCCGCTGTAGATCCCCCTGAAACCTCCGCCTCTATAGCTTCCGCCATAATCTCCTGGATGGCCGTCGCCACTAAATCCACCGCTGTAGATCCCTCCAAAACCGCCGCCCCTATAGCCGCCGCTGAAGCCGCCGCCATGACCTCCACTGATGCCGCCTCCACGACCTCCGCCAAAACCGCCGCCTTGAATTCCGCCAAAGCCGCCTCCACGGACTCCGCCTCCGTTACGGGCCGAGGAACTTTCGCTAACTAGGAAAGCAACAAGGATCATCAGCACAATTGATAGTTTTCTGAACATCATGATCATTTCCTCATCTGGCGGATTGAGCCGAAGAGAACGGGAGTCGTCTTTTACATTACCTCACAATTGACCCTTTTTAGGAATCGAAAGTCCAACGATCAGTCCTCTGCCCGGCCTGGCCGTGACATATAAGCACAGGGACATGCGCTTTCGAACCGACAGGGCATCATTGACACGATGCTCTGGTCAACCAGCCCGCTAAATCACCCACATCGACTAAAACGCCATCAGGACCCAGATAATAAACATGGTTGTTGTCGGCTGAAACCCCTGCATAAGAGTTTGTCTGGCTATAATGGCGATAAGTATACGGCGGTTGGAATTGCGAGGTTGCTCCAGCCGGAGAAAATAAGTCTGGGTAATTATTTTCCGCCCAATTTAGAAGACACTCTATTCGATTGCGCAACACGGAATCCCGCGTAAATTTACCGATCGAGTTTAATGTACACGAAAAAGGTACGCCGGAGTCCGTGCCTCTGATTTGACCCGTACCACTTAAAGTAAACTCATCTGGAGCGTTTACTGCGCCTGTCGCCGTAAAGCTATTTTCAGAAAGCGCTACGCCAGATCCGGGAACGACAAGCACCCCGGAAAGAGTGACCATGTTGCCGTTTATCTGGCCGGTTCTTTTGATTGGATCGGGGCCTGGTCCCGTATAGCTGATGTTGCAGCCATTCTGCAGAATGTCAAATGTTCCCGTGTCGCTTATAGGGTCAGTAAACGGCTGTTCTCCCTCAGCTTGACAGGTAAAAGTGCCATTTTCCGAAAAATTCCATCGGCCGGCGATATTAATGCATGCCGCCCCGTTCGAGCCTTTAACCGTGATTTCCGGCTGCGTTTCGCCATTATTAGGTTTCAAGATATCTACTTGGCGGCCGTTTCCTCCGCCGATGCCGTAGATTTTCATGGATGGCGCGGAATCCACACCGGCTGAGATAAAAAGCAGACAGGCCATCGTATATAGTGAAAACGATTTTTTCATTTTCTTTCTCCTCTATTTATCAGCCTCAATTTTTGAACCGAAATTAGAGGCTTACGATAAAAGTTAAGCAGGCCGCATGATTAGCGAAGCATTTCGGAATTATTGGGCCGGACAATCCTCCTGTAAGCGCTGTTCTAAGGGATGAACGGTATGACCGGTCGATGGGGTAGTCCTTGAATCGGACTTAATCTGGAAAAGCACAGGCATATGATTGCGCCGGATGAAGATAGAGCATCAATGTGGAATTGATCGGAATCACCATCTGCTTGCAGTAATGCAGGCAACTCAGTAGGCTTCTTTTTCATACTTCTCAGACACCGCCCGCTCGCTCAAGTGCCCTATCAATTCAAGGGGGCTTTGAAAGTCTTAATAGATTAAGGCGACTTCAGTCGCCTTTTTCTGAATGGGCGACTGCCAACAGTAGGCGCTCTAGGCGAAGTCGCCCCCATAGGTTTTAAAACCGCTTGTTTCAGCAGTTGAACAGGCAAACTGCGTAAGTCCTGTATTATTAGCCCATGTAATCCATATAAGCTCTGTAGCCGGCAAGGACAGCCAATATCAGAAAAATTGCGCCGCTGATTTTGTGCAGCAGAGTTAACGGGAATTTCTGCAGGATAGTGCGTCCGGCCAGAATGCCCAAGGCCGATGTTGAGGCGAGGGCGGCTGTAGAACCCAGCCAGACGGCGATAGGGGAGGCGGTACTGCTTAAAGCGACGACAGCCAACTGCGTTTTATCGCCGAATTCAGCCACTGTAATCAGCAGAAACGTGGTAAAGAAAATGCCGTGGCCGCTTTTTTCCTTGACTTCCTCGTCCTCATCTTCCTCTTCTATCCGTAATGCATGAATGCCAAAGGCCGCAAACAGGAAAGCGACAGTGGCCGCAACGATATACTCAGGCAGCCAGGCGGCGATAGCGACACCGAAAACCACGGCCAGTGTATTTAAGAAAGCGAAGGCGGCGATGGCGCCGAGCATGACCGGCAGCCCTCGGTGCCTTGACGCCAGCGTCATGCAGACCAGTTGGCTTTTATCGCCGATTTCAGCCGCTGCAATCAGCGCATAGCTGGTTGCGGCCGTGGCCGATATTTCAGCCAAGTTCCCGGAAGTCAGTAGAGATAAAAACTGTTGTAAATAGTTTTGAAAGAAATTTTGCAGCTCACCCATTATTTGTCTCTGTAAACAGTACGAAAGGCAAAACGGCCGCCCCACCGGCAGATGCGGCGGACAGCCGATATATGTTTGGTTTGTATTGGATGTTAGGGATCTTTGTCAGCCCAGGAGGTTATCCAGAACCATCATGATGATAAAGCCGATCATGAGGGCGAAAGTGGCATAACGCGAACGGCCGCCGGCATGCGTTTCAGGAATGATCTCCTCGCTGATGACAAACAGCATGGCGCCGGCAGCAAATCCCATGGCGACCGGAAGTACCGATTCGAACAGCGTGACCATGGTGATGCCCAGCAAGCCCCCCACGGGTTCAACCAGACCTGTGGCAGTGGCGATGCCTATGGCTTTCCAGCGGTTATAACCGAGGCCCACCAGCGGCAGGGCGACGGCCAGGCCTTCAGGAATATTTTGCAGGGCGACAGCGACAGCCAGAATCACACCGTTTTTGATTTCGCCTGAGGCAAAGCTGACGCCGACTGACATGCCTTCAGGAAAGTTGTGAATCGTAATGGCGATGACGAACAACCAGATTTTTTTTAACGAAGCCAGTTGCGTATCTGAGATGGTCTCAAAATGAACATGGGGCAGCTGGCGATCGGCGTAATGCAGAAACAGCCCGCCAATCAGCATGCCGATGGAAACGACGTAAATGCCGTTGCCGGGCCAGATTTCGTTGCCATAAGCCATGCCGGGAACCAGCAGGGAAAAGGCCGTCGCCGCGAGCATCACGCCAGCCGCTGCGCCGAGCATGCTATTGAACAGGTTGACTGAAATGTTTTTAAAGTACAGGGCGGGCAGGGCGCCGATGCCGGTCGCCAGTCCAGCCAGAATGCTGGCGAAAAAGCCAATCACAACGATTTTGCCAAAAATCAGATACAAAGCGCCGAACAGGGCTATCTGCGACAATAAAAACAGTCCGGCGACAACGCTCCAGCGCTTCAATGGAGGCATGGCCTGCAGTTTTTGATAGTTTTGGCTGGATTTTATACGGACTATTTGATGTTCAAAGTAGCGCTGTATTTTATTGACAGTATTTACAGTGATTGTCATAAGCGGCCTGCCTCAGTTGATCTGAATGGTTATAGTTATTGTGCCAGGCATTATAGCTAAATACCCTGCTGTTGTATGGTTATAAAAATCTAAGTAATTTAATGGGCCTGTATCTGCCGCATGGTAATTTAATTGCTCGAATATAGGAATTTTTCCTTTTTTGTTGTTATGTCTATGTCCTCCCTGCTGGTTCAGCTACCATGACCGGTTTTTTAAGCTTGGGGGGATAATGAAAAAAAATCTTGTTTATGGAGCGATCGGGCTTTTCAGCCTGTCCTCGCTGTCTGCCGTTATGGCGGAAGATCAATCAAAAGTTACGCTGGAAACCATCGATGTCGTAGGCGTTACGCCATTGCCGGGCAGTGGCGTTGATGCAGCCAAGATACCGGCCAATATCCAGACGGTGACCTCAGAGCAGTTGGAGAAGGCGCAGAGTCTGTCTCTGAATGAATATATCAACCGCTATCTGGGCAGCGTACATGTCAATGAAGCACAGAACAACCCGTTGCAGCCTGATATATATTACCGCGGCTTTGTCGCTTCGCCATTGCTGGGATTGCCGCAAGGCTTGTCGACCTATGTGAACGGAGTCAGATTTAACGAGCCTTTCGGCGATACGGTCAACTGGGATTTGATCCCTAAGGGCGCGATCGACACGATGGCATTGGTGCCGGGGTCCAATCCGATATATGGCTTGAACACGCTGGGCGGCGCCATAGCACTCAAGACCAAGACCGGCTTTTCGGCGCCTGGCCATCAGTTTGAAGTTTACGGCGGTTCATGGGACCGGCATTCGGAAGAATTGACCAGCGGCGCCAATAACGGCACCTGGGGTTATTTTCTCGACGTGCACAATTTCGGCGAACAGGGCTGGCGCGACTTCTCGCCGACGCGCGCCAAGCAGGTTCTGGGCACCTTGAGTTGGCAAAACGACCGCGGAGAACTGGATTTAACGCTGGCCGCCAACGATAACGATATGAAAGGCAACGGCGCCGCGCCTGAACAGTTGCTGGGCCTGGGCAGAAAAGCCGTATTTACGCATCCCGACCAAACCATTACGCGCATGTTCTTTTCCGAGCTGTCAGGCAGTTATGACCTGACCGATGACATTGAAGTAAGCGGTAATGCCTATTTCCGTCAGAACCGGATCAGAACCTTTAACGGCGATGACAGCGATTTTGATGGCTGTGAAGACGAGAGCGGCTTTTTGTGCGATGAGTCAGGCGAATTTCCGGTTGTCGATATCAACGGCAACCAGGTGCTTGAAGACGACAGCGTGGAAGGCGCGACCAATAATACCAGCGCCACCAATATGCGCAGCCGGGGCGGCACTTTGCAATCGATGTTCAAGCAGGACTGGTTCGAGCATGAAAACAATCTGACAGTCGGCGCCAGCTATGACTATGCCGATGTGCATTTTGGTTCCGATACCGAATTGGCGCAGCTGACCGATGACCGCGGCACCATAGGCAGCGGTATTCTGGTCAGAGACGCCAGGGTGCGCCTGAATACCAATACCGAAACCTATGGCTTCTATCTGAGCGATACATTCTCGGTGACCGACGATCTGGCCGTCACACTGGCCGGCCGTTATAACCATGTCAGCATCACTATGGCCAACCAGTTCATCGACGGCGAGGACAAATTAAGCGGCAAGCATAGCTTCGAGCGTTTCAATCCATCGGCCGGCTTTACTTATCAGATTATCGATAACGTCGGCATGTACGGCAGCTACAGCGAATCCTCACGGGCGCCGACGCCGATGGAGTTAAGCTGCGCCGATGAAAATGATCCTTGCCGGTTGCCGAATGCATTTGTTTCCGATCCGCCGTTGGACCAGGTCGTGGCTAAAACCTGGGAAGGCGGTTTCCGCGGCAATTTTGACAAATTCATGGAAAGAGGCGATATGAAGTGGAATCTGGGCTATTTCCATACCGTGAATCATGACGATATCATCTTTAATCGCGGCGGCGACAGCATCAGCGAAGGGTTTTTCAGCAACGTCGGGCAAACGCGCCGTTACGGCATAGAAGCCGGCACTACGCTTAATTATGCGCAATTGTTCAGCGGCATTGACGACTGGCATTTTGCGGCCAATTATACCTATCTCAATGCGCGCTTTATGGATGGTTTTACTATTCAAAATCCACTAAATGAAGACGAACCCGCTCAGGTAACGCGCGGCGATAGAATTCCGGGCATGCCCGAGCATATCTTCAAGGCGTCGATCGGTGTCGATCTATGGAAACGTTTCTCGTTGGGTATAGATGGCCTGTACAGCGGTGATCAGTTCTTTAGGGGAGACGAGGCCAATACGACTCCGAAGCTGGCCGGCTACTGGCTGTTCAATGCCAAGGCGGAATATAAAGTCAACAAACACCTGGCCTTGTTTGGCAAGGTGGATAATATTTTCGATAAAGACTATGCTTCTTTCGGTGTCTATGGGCAAGCTGATGAAGTATTGGGCGATGCTTTCGATAGCGGCCGCTTTGTCTCGCCCGGCGCGCCAAGGGCCGGATGGATCGGTGTGCGCTTGAGCATGTAAAGTTCCGGATTGAGCAGGGACGCTCGAAAATCTGAAACAAGTTTGTATAAATTGCAGGCAATAAAAAGCCCGCATGGAGCGGGCGTACTGAGCGTTATTATTTTTATTATTTTTGTTGTACTCTATGATCCTCAGTACAACTTAACTCAAGTAGAATTACTTAATTTATTATTGTTATCAATAGCCTGAAAGGCTTATCCTCCTCTTAGCCGGCCGTTAAACCGGGCTCACTCCGTTAAGCTGGTGAAGATTCTATATCAAAAAAAACAGTAGTGTCCATCAAAAAAAATGATTTTTTAAGTTAAATAGTATCGGCTCGAAAATAGTTAATAGATACATTATGTTATGAAATTTTAGCGATTTCTAATGTAAGAAATGGCTGGCAAAGATTGCAGTCAATTAAGTAAACGTTAAGGTAATGGGTCAAATATGTGATTTGCTCATATAATATGGAGCATGACCTGTTATCAAGAAATTACCTGCCCGGATTGTGGCAGCAACCAAATTATGAAGTCCGGCCGTAGTGCATCG
>NZ_JAZHOC010000069.1:0-5077 GCF_036553575.1 Methylobacter sp. Wu1
AAACTGAGTTTACTATTCCTTCCATGAGCTGATTTCTGGGGTTGTTCGATGTCAGAAACCGTATTATCCCAGAGTTTGCTCATGGTTCTTCTCCATTAAAACTGTCCGAAGTATTGCTAACTGCGTAGCATCGGTTAATAACTGATGCTACGTAAAAACGGCCGTTTATCCGTTTGATTTTCAGCAAACCTATCTAAATTTATTCCCGGGATAAAACCACATCTGATAAATGCTGACCAGAATCTGCATGCCCATAGAGATCCCCATCAAAGCACCGCTGGCAACCACCACATAGGCAAACGCGGGAAAGGATTTGGTAAGAAACCACGACAGGACATCCAGCAGCATTGCAGCGAAAGGAATGATTATCGAAACTCGTTTGACGATATTATTCAGATCGCAAAGCAGAAAGGTCTTGCCTATAAAAAACAGAAGAAAAGCCATGCCGAACAGGTGAATATGTGAAATCCGGATCAGAAACGGCAGCGATGCTCCGCTGGCATGGGCAACCTCTGCCACACCCGAATAATGAGTCAGATCCGGCAGGGACGGATTAATGGCCGGAGCATGGCAGATGATGCAATCACGGTTCAGGATAGGGGCAATGTGATCGTTATATTCCGGCTCTTTTGCGCCATTTTGAATCCATTTCAATATGATGTCCTTATCGCTTTTGTATTTTAGATTGGGCTCCATAATGCCTTTTATCGCTGCGCCCAACCGAGTCTGATCGTCTGAGCCGTGATAGGCAATGATCACATCGTCTATGGATAAGCCGGCTATGCCGTCGCGGCTCTGGTGCGTGTAATACATATTCGCCAGGGCAACCATATAACCGATCGCTATAGTCAGCAGAAAAGCCGTATTTAAAATTCGTTCACTGACGGAAATGTGTCTGAAACGTCTATAGGCCGTATTATGTCCATAAGCTTCGGAACGCCGATCGATTCCTGAACGGTAATTGGTTTCACCCATAGCTTTTTTCCTTGCTCGATGATTATGAAATACTCGGTTGTCCTATTGCTGAACTGCTTCAGAATTTGACCATCCATTCCGTACGCAACCCGTAAGAGACATTCTCCCGTTCCTGGCCGGCCACAAAGCCATCCAGACGCAATACATGGTGGCGGCCGATAGCGCGCTGATAGCGGGCACCCAACCCCACTGCGCCTTCCTCCCGCTCTTGAGTGCTCGTACGGGCGCCGACTTCAAAGATAAGCTGGTCATCGATGCCGCCGAGAAACAGCTGATAGCCAAGCGCCGCGCCAACCGTATCGTCGATTGACTGCCCGAGCGGGATTCCGTAACGGCCCATCCCCACCGGGCCGTACAAAATCCCGACGTTTGCCACGCTGCTGCCTACATCCGGACTTTGCGCAATCGATGTAAACCGGTTGACGTCCCAGAATGTATTGAAATAGACGACATCGTCGGAACCAGGCAACGTGCTGGACAATTGAGACAGCAAAAGCGCGCCGCTCCCTACGTTCTTTGATGCGCTGTGTTCAGGGATGGAGGCGTTAACCCTGAACGTCGAGTTCAGCCAGCCGAAGCGTTGGGTCGATGCAACGCCCATGTACCAGGCATTTTCATCCTGATCGTCGGCGACATAAATGAAATCCAGGGCCAGGGTATTGTTCAATGCGGTATCGGCTTCCGACAACAGACCGAACAGGTTTGCCGAATGGTAGTGGTTATCGCCGAGCTCGCCGCTTCCGCGATTGAGACGATTCCAGCCGTACAGACCTGTTAAACGCAGGTTTGATATGCCGTCAAATATCAGCGAGTTGCGAGTGACTCCGATCATATCGATGATATCGTTCATCAGCATCCCGTCCTGGAGCTTGATCGGCTGGCGGCCGATAGAAAATCCGATATCGTATGTATGGGAGTCAGTCGGGTCCAGACCGGGAAATATCTCTCCCAGATCACCTTCAAAATAGAGCTTGGTCAACCTGCCGTTGAGTTCTTCGCGCCAGCCGTCATCATTGTTGGGTTCGAAATTATAGCCGGTGTAATCCCCGGTTTCGCGATCGAGCGGCCGCATGGAGAAAACCAGCCGCTCTGTTCCCGAAAGGTTCAGGTTACCGTTCAAATCGAGCCGGTTGGCCCACTCCAGGTTATTTCTGCCGTTTTTTTCGAAACTCTGGAAAGCAGCGCGGAATGTTCCGAACAATAAAAACGAAGGCTGGAGCATTTGGCCGGTTAAGGTTTTGAAACCCGGCCGGATCGGCCCGTTTCCGATAAAAGGATCGCCGATCTCTATAAGTGGATCGGGTCGATCCACCGGATCGGCCGGGTATTGAACAATCTTATTGGACAGGCGCAACGGGTCTTCGCCACGCACGGTTTCAGTCGGACTGCGGTAGAAGTTGACAGCATTACGTCCTTCGGCAATAGGAGCCTCTGTTTGCTTCCGG
Organism: Methylobacter sp. Wu1; assembly: GCF_036553575.1. Lineage (NCBI taxonomy): Bacteria > Pseudomonadati > Pseudomonadota > Gammaproteobacteria > Methylococcales > Methylococcaceae > Methylobacter > Methylobacter sp. Wu1. The sequence continues at coordinate 2,421 of NZ_JAZHOC010000069.1, forward strand.
GCCTCCGTTGCGCTTGGCTGCTTGCCATCCTGAGCTGCCGCATAGGAACTTCCAACGACAGTGAACATCGCCAGCCCAAACAGCACTCCAAAATGTCTGCATGCACTGGATTCATTCGACAATAACATCTCGCTCCCAAAGCACACGGTAAAGATCAACCAGCTTATCCCCGATCGCGCGGGCACTAAGCCCGTACTCAAAGCCCGCTCCCGAAATAGCATTGATTAAATGCGGAGGAAGCTGGCCTGCCACGAGTTTGATGTTGATTCGATAAGGCTTGCGGCCGGTGAGGAGCTCGGGATCGGCTGAATAGTTCGCCCAGCGATTCCCCAGCGCCTCGATGCTTTTCTTTTGCAGCCGAAGGTCGCGAATGCCGCCGAACAATACCGCCGGCGTATCCGCGGGGCGCATGAAGATCAGCGGATTCAAAGAGTAATTGGCCGGTATCACCTGCTCGCGCTCGCCTCCGTGAATGGTGCCGACCAATATCGCAGAGCGCAGATTGAACAACTGCTCGTCCCTCGGCATGACGCCGTTATGCACATACAAAGAATGGATATCGCGCACATCCCCGTTAGGATCGAGATCGCCGGAGCGAAAAAGCACGGTTCCGCCGGCATCGGTAACCGTCACCTGCAAGAATACGTTGCGCTCGGCAATCAGTCCCGAAGGCACACTGTGGCCCTCGGTCAAATTATTGACTTCGACGTCGAACTTGAGCCCATCCTCTTTTTCAAGAATCTTGACTTCGCCGAGGCCGTATCCGTTACGTAGTAAGGTCGTGGCGCGCGCCCGGTTCTCGGCCAATAGCGCCAGCTGCTGATCGATAATTTCCCTGGCCGCCTTGCGTTCTTCGGGGTCCGCCCAAATGCCCGGAAATTTCGCATCCTTGTCCACGCTGTTTTCGAACTTTTCCGTACCCCAGCCGGCTTCGACGTCAAAACTCAGCCATTCTTCGGGCGTGGCAAACTCCTGCGCCTCCGGATTGATGGGAAAGATGCCGGGATGCACTACGGAGCTGTCGGGCCCCGGGAACATATGGTTGGTGCGCCGGGCGGGCCTGGTTTTCTCTCCGCGGACGATCGCCGCCGAAGCCGGCGGGTACTCAGAGAAAACGCCCGGAGTCGGTCCCATATGGCAGCCTTGGCAGGTCCATCCTTTTTCAGCCGCCGGCGTCTGCTTGTATTCGCTGAACAGGTCTTCAAAGCGGATGCCGTTGACTAATCGCACATCATGACATCGGGCGCAGAATCCCGGTTGGGAAACTTGTTCGAGAAGGCGCGCCTCACGATGGGTTCTGGGCGGATTATCCCGATGTGAATCGAACACGCGCCGCAGTTCATCCCCTTTTCGGGGGCCGTAAATGGGATTTTTGATATCGCCAGGCTCGAGCGGAAACCGCCCGGTGATTTTACCGTAGGCGTCAGGAACCCGATGGCAGACGACGCAGGTGATCCCTTCCAAAGCCACTTTCGAACGGTTGCTGTTGCGGGTGAGAATCGGCTCGCCGGAAAACATGCCCACCTGAGTATGGCAGCGCTCGCAGAAGTCGCCCAAGGTGCCTTTGGTCAATTTCACCAAAGTCGCTTGATAAGCCAGGAATGTCGGGCTGATCTGCGCAAAAGCGTGACGCGACACAGACCATTCACGGTAGATCTGCTGGTGGCAGGCACCGCACTCCTGGGCGGAAGGAAACTCGGACTTTTTGAATAGTTCGTTGTGAGCTTTTTCCCCGGACTGATCATCGGCATTGCTGGCTGTCTTTCGCCCGCCGCCGGATGAATTACCCTTATGCCCGAATCCGGAACGGATGAAATTGATCAGATGCCAGATTTCTTCTTTGGCGAGGGAATTTTTGAAGCCGGGCATAGGCGCTCTGCCCGTTCTGATTTTCGTGTAGATTGTCCCGTCAGATTGCCCTAAAACCTCAGGACTGGTCAGGTTTGCCACTTTCTTGCCCAGAAAAGCGGCCATTGCGCCATCCCCTTTCCCGGTTTCCCCGTGGCACTGTTGGCATTCGCGCAGATACAAGCTCTTGCCTGTGGTCGAAGAGGATGCATCGGCCATAATCGGATTTTCTACTTTTGCCAGACGCGGCGAAACTCGCCAAATATCGGAACGCTCCTGTTCAGCCGCCGCAGGTTCTTGCATCAGGATCAAACTGACCAGCAACAGGATTGCAGCGGCTATTCTGTAGAAGCGGAATGATTTTTTTCTCATAAACAACCGTTTTAACGTCCACGTTCCTTGAAGGAAAAAGCAAGGGAATGGATGTGGTGAGAAACGGCGTCGAATATTTACCAATAAATAACATCGATATCGATCTGGAAAAATTCCTATGCTATTGTTCTTTAATATAATTATTAGCCGGTAAAAATTTGAAAGCCGAAACTGGAGGTGAAGAATATAGGGTGCTGATTCGCAGGACGTCTATTCGTGCAATTACTTACGACGTTAGCGGCCTTGAGCGAAATGTTAACAGCGAATCTAACGCCAGATATCTGTCAAAAAAAATTTGGTACATACAGGTATTCATACATAGGCTCTTATTGGATTCCGGGGAGATACCCAAGCATTGTTGACTCCTTGAATTTGAGGTTCAGTATCGCCATATAGGACGGATGATTACCTTACCTCAACTATTAGACAACGCCAAA
>NZ_JAZHOC010000072.1:0-33011 GCF_036553575.1 Methylobacter sp. Wu1
AAACTGAGTTTACTATTCCTTCCATGAGCTGATTTCTGGGGTTGTTCGATGTCAGAAACCGTATTATCCCAGAGTTTGCTCATGGTTCTTCTCCATTAAAACTGTCCGAAGTATTGATAATCAGAATTAGTGTTAAAGTCAGGCTATAAAAACCGGCTTCCGGCATGGTCCTGAAAAAGCGCGGCCATGCCGACCTAGCCGCGCAAGGTCTCGACGCTGCGGTGCCGCAAGGGGTGTGTTGCGTTAGTGGGAGGAGCCGCAGTTTAGGTGAACTACGTGGCCAGAATACCGTTCAGAAAAAACTACATTAAAAGGAAATTCAATGGCTCAAGTAAAAATTTACGGCATTCGGGAAAAGCTGGCGCCGGTGCGCGAGCGTTTGTCGGAAACCATTCACCAATGTGTCATGGAAGCCTTGCAGTTTCCTGCCGACAAACGCGCGCATCGTTTTTTCATGATGGAGAAGGAGGATATGCTTTATCCGTCAGGGCGTACCGATGCTTACACCATTATCGAAATCGCAATGATCGAAGGCCGCAGCATTGAAGCAAAGAAGAAGCTCATCCGTCTGCTTTTCGATAAAATCAGGGATGAAGTCGGCATCGCGCATCAGGATATCGAGGTGTGCATTCAGGAAAGCCCCGCGCACAACTGGGGCTTCAGGGGTATGCACGGCGATGAAGTCAAACTCAATTATAAGATCGATGTATGAATCTATCCAGGCGTTGGTGTTTCAACGAACATCGGGCATTTTGAAAACGCCGTACGTGATTCCAGGACCACACGCCCTGTTATTAATGGCGGAAACGAATACTCGCCGCCACGGCAGTAGAAAACTGATTGAGTTCAAGACCAGCATTGAAAAAATTGCATTAGGTAGTATTACGTATTATGCTTCGCTTCGTGCTTGGCGCATCAGTATTTATGTTAGTCAGGCACTAAAGAGGCTGCAGTCTGGATTGGAAGGATGGACTCGGCGCATCAGCGGCAGAGAAACCCATTGCAGAACTCCAGTCCGCCTACGGGCCGGCTTTATTTTATCTGATCGCCTATTCCGGCGGAATAGGCGAATCTGTTCCTTACACTAGATCACAGGATGTCATTGTATGAATAAGTTCAAAAAACGGTTGTGGATAATGGCTTGCGGTTCATTACTTGCAAGCATCGGCATCAGCCAATCTGTTCATGCCGCTAATAATATTCAGCACTTTAAACAAAAAGGGTCGGGTGCGTCGGCTCAATGGGATCAATCTGACGACTGCTCTTACTCCAGTACCTCCGTATATGTCTCGGAGACCGAAACATCAGGCGCCTCCGGCGACTCGGCGCCATTCGTCAGCGTATGGGTAAATACCTACAACTCTTGTAATGGAACCTCACACAGCATCTCCGGTTATTCATACGCTGATATCCAGTTCAACAAGAACCCGGGATTCAAGCCCAGCACACTGGTTGCGACCATCCCCGCCTCAGTGTGCACCTATGACTATAATACGGATTCATGGTGGGGATCGTATACATGTGAGGAAAACCATACCATCGATGTCGATCTTACCTGGACGCCCACTGAGCATCCAACACACTCCAGCAGCCATTACAACTATAGTTCACCCACTTATAAGTTCTCATCCCACAGTGTAGGGTCTACAGCGGCCGCTACAGTTTCGGGAACCGTCAAACAGGACGGCTCCCTCGACTTGATTACCGGCAGCTTGGCATATGGACAGGTGTATTCTGACCATTCCGGAAGTATATATATGGGCGAGTACCCTATCTTTGTGGCGGAACCGGTAGTTGCCTACTGACAATAAGGTCGGAATAAGCTTGAACCAGCCGCACTGATGTTAAACGGGGAGCGCCTGAGAAATTCGGGCGCTTCCCTTATCAACTCATCTTAAAAAGTTTTATTTTCTTCATAAGGCTTGAGCCGAACTGAGGTTAATTAAGGAAACCCATGAGCAGTTATCAGCTACAAACTGAAATTGAGATTGATGCAACCCCCGACCAGGTCTGGGCAATTCTTACAGATTTCACAGCCTATCCGGAGTGGAATCCTTTTATCAAATACATTCATGGGCTTCCGCAGCATGGCGCCCGGCTTGAAGTGCGCATTCAGCCAAGCGGCGCCGGAGGCATGACTTTCCGGCCGTCCGTTCTGATGACCGATGCCGGCCGGGAACTTTGCTGGCTTGGCCGCTTCCTGCTGCCCGGCTTGTTCGACGGCGAGCACCGCTTTGTGATCGAGCCTCTTGCCAGCGGAAAGGTGCGGTTCCGGCAAAGCGAGCAGTTCAGCGGCGTGCTCGTGCCGGTATTCAGAGGCAGTCTCGAGCGGGATACGAAGCGAGGTTTTGAAGAGATGAATCAGGCGTTGAAAGCGCGCGCCGAAGCAAGCCATGCGCTTGATAATGGAGAGCTATAGAGATGTGCTGAACGCAGTGAAGCGCATCAATCGCAAACGATATAGCTCGCGCCCTGACGCATCCTGTGGACCGGATTTCCGCAAAGCGCCAACCCAGCCAATCAATCTGAGTTTTTAGGATAAACCTTTATGAAACCCATTGATCGCACTTGTGCCGAACATTACGTCTGGGGCGATGCATGTGACGGATGGCATCTGGTAAAGCGCGATGGCATGTCAGTCATCGCCGAGCGTGTGCCAGCCGGCGCAAGAGAAGTTCGTCATTTTCATGCAATTGCGCGGCAGTTTTTTTTCATCCTGAGCGGTTGCGCCGTTCTCGAGATCAATGGCGAGCGATTCTCCTTGATGGAAGGCCAGGGCATGGAAGTCGCCCCCGGCATTTCGCATCAGTTCTTGAATGAATCGTCCGAGGATGTTCACTTTCTGGTCATCTCGCATCCGAGCACCAGAGGCGACCGTGTCAATGCCTGATTTTGCGCCGCCTTCAATTTCAAAAGACTATGGCAAGGAAATACTATGAAAGACACAACCGCCAAAATTGCCGGCATTGACAATTTCCGCGCTGTCGACGCTACGCTCGCGACATCAGGCCAGCCCACGGAAGATCAGCTGCGGGCTGCGGCGGCCGAAGGCTATGAAGTCGTCATCAATCTCGCGCTTCACAACCATCCTCGCTATTCGCTGCCGGATGAGGCGGGTCTGGTGGAAAGCCTGGGCATGACATACGTCCATATTCCGGTCCAGTTCGACGCTCCCGGCGAGAATGAGCTGCTGGCTTTCTTTGAAGCCATGGACGCGCACAAAGACAGAAACCGCCATATTCATTGTTCCCTCAATAAACGGGCGACCGTATTCCTGGGATTGTACAACATGATCAGGCTGGGCCAGGCTGAAGCTGACGCGTTCGAGACCATGAGGTCGGTCTGGGAACCCGACGAGGTCTGGGCCGCGTTTATAGCGGACATGCAGGCCAGGCATGTTGCTCACTCTCCGGCCCGCTGACCGGCATCAGCCCGGCCAGATTAAAAAATCTGTAATTCTCGCCGTAAATCCATAACGCCACATCGAAGCTCCGACGATGCTCCACCATTGATTACAACGGAAAATTAATTTTTCGTGTGATGGCGTACATAAATTTCATTCTTCTTGCTGTAGGGTAATTTTTTATCAGCAGGACTTACGCAGTTTGCCTATTTGGCCGCCGAAACAAGCGGTCCTAGAACCTGTGGGGGCGACTTCGCTTAAAGTGCCTACTGTTGGTAGTCGCCCATTCAAATCAAAGGCGACTAAAGTCGCCCCCACAGGCTTGCGTAAGTCTTGATCAGGAAGACGTGCCATAGTCTGTTTGGTTTCCTCTGCGCCGGGCCGTTATATCAAACGTCGGCCCAGACGCGACTTTTTACAGCCGAGAGAGAAGTTATGCCATTTATCCGCTGCTTACATAGAACGCTACTTTTATTGGCAGTTTTCGCTGTTGCCATGTTTTCTATCAGCGCCTATGCGCATCAGGAACAATCCGGAGCCGGTCTTACAGAGAAAGCCCGGCTCGGCGAGATTCGTTTCCCGACTTCTGCCCGGTCGGAAAAGGCGCAAGCCCATTTTCTGCGGGGAGTCACTGCGCTGCATTCCTTTTCGTATGAGCTGGCGCTCGACGCGTTTCGCAAAGCCACGGCAATCGAGCCGGATTTCATGATGGGCTATTGGGGCGAGGCGATGGCGTACAATCAGCCGCTCTGGGGAAAGCAGGACGCTGACGCTGCGCGTAAGGCGCTCGCAAATATCAAGGACATCCCAACGCTGACTCCAAGGGAGCGGGCTTATCTGCATGCAGTAAAGCTATTGTATGACGAAGGCGACAAGGCCTACGCCGCCGCTATGGAAAGGCTCTACCGGGAATACCCGGACGACCTGGAGGCCGCAGCCTTTTATGCGCTGGCCCTGCTGGGGAGCGTCCGCTCAGACGATCCTGCCGGTCTGCGAACCCGGATCAGGGCAGGCGCCGTCGCGTTAGAGGTGGCCCGAAAAGAACCCGATCATCCCGGCGCAACGCACTATATCCTTCATGCGTTCGATGACCCGGATCACGCCATTCTGGCTCTGCCGGCCGCGCGGCGCTACGCCGAAATCGCGCCCGAAGCGCCTCATGCGCTGCACATGCCGTCTCACATTTTCCTGCAGCTGGGGATGTGGCCGGAAGCCGCTTCGACGCAGGAAGCGTTATGGGAACAGCAGAAAAACAGCCCCGTCAGCGAGCGCGACTACCATAACCTTTACTGGCTGCATTATGTTTATTTACAGCAGGGCCGTTACCGCGAGGCGGAGGCATTGCTGACGCTGATGCAAAAAAGCCTCCCGGAATTTCCTGAAGATGACAGCGATTCCCTGGGCTACGTAATCTTTCTCAATTCCGGCATGGCCGCCGCCTTCGTGATTGAAACCGGACGCTGGGAGGCGGCAGCCAGGCTGGTTGATCCTTTACAGAGGGGCTTTGGGCATTTCGTTGCGGCTGTCGAGGACAATCCCGGCCCGTACCAGGGCCTGGCCAGGTACGTCGAAGCGCTATGGATCTACACGCGCGGCATGGCGGCCGCAAAAATGAATTCGCCGGATGCCCGCAAGCATATTGAAGCGCTGCAAGCCATGGGGCAGCGGGCCGATAAAGAGGATCTGCCCGGCATCGGATTGCCTCTGACGAAAGTATCGGAAATTCAAAGGCTGGAGATTGCTGCTGTGGCAAGCGCATCGAAGGACAGACTGGATGAGGCTATCAAGCGTATGGACAAAGCGGCGGCCATCGAGGATTCGGGGCCGCCTCCCTCGGGACCGCCTGCGTTGATCAAGCCCGCGCACGAATTGCTCGGCGAAATGCTCTTGCAGGCGGACCGTCCGGCGGAAGCTGAAAAGCAGTTTGGGGCGGCGCTTTTTCGGCACACAAGCCGGGCGCGCTCGTTACTGGGTGCTGCGCGGGCCGCCGCCCGGCAGGGAAAATGCGAAAACGCCATGAATACCTATGCCGAGTTCCTGCATCAATGGCAACGGTCCGATAAAGGCCTGCCGGAGATACAAGAGGCGCAGGACTATTTAAAGCAAGCCAGAGCGAAGGGATGTGCTGAACGCATTGACACGCACCGGCCAGGAGCGATGGGTTTCCTTTGACAGTCTATCCTGTCTGCTTTTCATCCTATGGTATTCATACGTATTGCGTATTTAATTCAATATAGTAATTTTGAGTTTCCACAGAGCAATAGTTTGGGAATCTTTGACGTGGCAGAGCGGGCATTTACATCTTCGCGTCAACCCTGAACAATCAGCCAACGGCCGAGACGGTGTGAAAACTCACTGATGAATCTCGTCCTTTTTCCAGGTTGTTCTGGCAATATGAGATCGTGTCTTTCCGTCAATTATTTTCGTTTTGATACCGCCTGGCGGTTTATTTAAATACTGAAAGCTGAAGGAGATACTTCTATGAAATTGAAACACGCTACCGTTTTAATGGGTGCTCTCGCGCTTGGCCTCAGCGCCCAATCCAATGCCGCCGAGCATCATACGGCCCAGGCGCTGGAACACTCCGGCATGGCGACGGCCCATGGACAGGATGGCCACGCCGACCAGCTGCTCAAGCATGCGGAAGAAGGCTTGAAACATGCTGAAGCTGCGGAAAAAGAGCATGCTGAATCTCATAAACATATGACAGAAGCCATCGATCATTTAAAACAAGCCATAGATCATGCCAAGAAAAACCATGCCGATGTAGCGACCAAGCATGCCGAAGAAGCGATGGTGCATATGCGCAAATCGATTCCTCAATAAGTCTCTAATGGTGAAGCCGGTTATCGGGCGTTCATGATAGCCGGTTTCGTTCTCCGTGATTTTGCCGTAAGCGGGCCGGCCGCCTGATTGTTATGCCGTCTAAAAACGGCCTTGTTTTCAATTCCGGTAACCGGGGTGGGAGCGATGCCTGCATCGCGACTGGCCGGGCGGTTTTGAATCCCGATGCAGGCATCGCTCCCACAGGATCAGTCAATAATTTTTAAGGCTTCTTTAAGGAATTTTTCCCATATACGCTCAGACCGACAATCTGTAAGATTTTTATTACTCTAGTTCTTGCGCTTAGCGGGAACCGTAATAACAGACAGGATCAGTCGAGACAGCTCATGAAAATCCAGAGGTCGTTTTTTCTTTTAACCGTATTGACGGGCATGGCTGCCATCGGTGCGGGGATGGGATATGGCGGCAAGGACAGCGCCAAGCCTTTCGTTGCCCCGGCCATAAACTTCAAAGAGCCATCGGCGGCGCCAACGCTCGCCGTGAAGCCTCAGCCTTCAAGCGATGAATCAATCGAAATACCTGAATTTGTACCTTGGGATATCGCTGTCGCCGAACCGGTCCGGCCCAGTGCCGGACAGTTGCCCGGCACGTTTCGCGGCGACTGGGGCGAAACGCTCGTTTACGCCCGCAATGACCGGGTTAATTATGAAGATGCCGCCTATATAAGCCTGGCGAATGACAATCAAAACCAGCCGCCATCCACGAGCCCGGCATTTTGGCGCAGGGTGAAAAAATTCAAGACGCCCGATCCGGAAGCCTGCCTGTCTCCGGTCCAGGGCGCCGATCTGGCTAAATGCGACTTTACCGAAGAAGTTAGCTTAAAAGATCGGAATCTGAACGGCGCGGTCTTGAGCAAGGCGCGGCTGGGCGGCGAGCTGGGCAGCGCCGATCTGACCGGCGCCAATCTGAGCGGCGCCGTCGTGAGCGGTTCGCTGGTGATCGGTCCCGATACCCGGCTCGATCATGCCAATCTGTCGAAACTGCAATCCGACGGCAACAATCCGCTGATTGCCGAATCGGCCAATCTGAGCAACACCAATTTCTCCGAAGCCAACCTCTATGGCGCCAAAATGGCGGGCGCGAACCTGACGGGAGCCGATTTGACCGGCGTCACCCTGACCGGCGCGGAGCTTTCTGAAACCCGTCTCGAAGGCGTCGGCCTGAGCAAGGCCAATTTGACCTTCGCCAACTTGTCGGCCGGCGTACTGGCCGATGCCGCATTGAACGAAGCCGATCTGACCGATGCGGACCTGACGGAGGCCGATTTCTCCCGGGCCAATCTGCAACAGGCGAATCTGGCCGGCACCGAACTGGCAGGAACCGATCTTTCGGGCGCCGATCTGCGCGGCGCCAACCTGACGGCGGCCAAAAATACCAACAGCGCCATCATCGATAGCGAAACGGATTTCACTGACGCCATCTGCCCCGATGGCGTCAGTGTAGACGGAATGCAGGTTACGACCTGCGTCGGGCACGGCTTTTAAGGCCATTGTCCGAGTTTCAAGGAAGAAATTTTGATGTCTGTCCCCAGGCATTGAGGGTCGGGGACAGACGGTTATTTTTATAACATAGTTAGGAAAATTCATGAAAGAAACATCACTTCTTAGCGCCATGCTCGGCGTTCTGGCTATCACCTCCACCTCGGCAATGGCAACAGGATTTGTGGCCTTGCCATCAACGGGCTTTACGGTATCCGGCGGCACCTCAGCCTATACGCTCTGCAATACCACAGGTGATTTCGGCTCGCAGGAATCCACGCCTCCGACATTCTCTCCCAATGGCGGCGCCAACAACACCTGCGCGGTATCCAGCAGCAACCCGCCTTTGACCGGCTACACCAAAGTGGCGGAGGCTACGCGCAACCTCACTACCAGCGGCATCACCGTCGGTACGCTGACCGACCAGGTCTGGCGGGATTCAGCCGGTACAAGCTGCGTTTATGCCGCCAAAATCCGCATGAACAACGTCGATTCCGACCCCAACACCGCCGGCACACAGTATTTTGAAGTCAACGACGTTCAGCGCGCCGGCTTCAGAAACCGGGGGCCGGTTTCCATCGCCTACAATTTCGTGACCCGCGGCGCCGGACAGTCCGACGAAGTGCTGTTCCGGGCCGGGCTGACCAATATTGCGGTGGTACATGCACCGGGCGACGACGACCAGCCGCTGACTTCAGTAGCACCGATCAGCACCAACTGGGTAGATTTTACCTCGGACGTGAACTACAACGATCCGGACGGCTCCTCCATGCGCGATTCCTCATGGTTTTACGTCAAGAGCGGTTGCACATCGGCTACTCCGGCGGCGCTCAACGGCGCTATGAAAATCCGCGAAATGGGCCAGGAAGGCCAGGCGGAGCGTACAATTACGGTTAACGTTTATGCGCCGGCAGGGGCTGACACCGGAAACTAATGAGGCGGTTATTAGCCGTTTCAACCCAACCTGATGGCTGGATAAGACAATAAACTGTCAGTCTGGAACAACGGTTGGGGCCTGGCGCTCCTTGCGGCCGGCTGGCAGCCGGGGTAACGCCAGGGATAGTGGTCGAAAGGGCGGGTATGATGGGATATTTCGATTCTCCGCATCCCGCCCTTCCTTTTCGCCCTTGCGCAGGGCTTATCCCAGATCACTGTGCTCATCATGAAGATTTGATGCCAGATATCCCTTTTTTCTCAGGTAATTGACTGAAACGGACAAGGCCACGGCCAGCAAAACGAGCGCAGCCAGAACTGCGAAGACTAAGCGGCTCTCGTCGAATCCGTAGAGATAATAGGTCTTCCACGCGACCAATGCGCTGCCGATCAGCAGTGCCTCGACGATCGTTCCTGTCTCCTTGTCGAGCGCTTTGCGCCAGTTATAATGGTCGAACTCCTGCAAGGTTTTACCTAGGCCGCGCAGATTGGGCCAGAAGCGATTGACGGTTTTCGTGTAATGGTCAAACTCCTGGCCAAACTTTTTCCTGAGAAAATCCTCTTCCGCCGAGATGACGGCGAGATAGACAAATCCGAAGGACAGGAAGATCAGCAGGCTAAGCAGAGGCGAGCCGTAGAGCAGGCTCAATCCCATCGTTATCAGGAAATTCCCTACATACATCGGATTGCGCGTGTGCGAGTATAAGCCTTTCACAACCAGCCTGGTGGCATATACTTGCCGGTTTTTTCCGCCGCGATGAATGTAGGCAAGGCCGATGGTCGCCAGGCGCAATGTCTCACCGGCCAGAGCGGTCATGAGCCCGATAATCACTAGCATCTGGTCGAGCGCGCGGCTTCCGAGGAGCAGGGACGGTTTAATCATGATGATCAGTGCAATCGCGATTCCGGGCAACAGCAGTTTGCGCGCGTGATACAAGACATTGCCCGTGGAGACCAGGAAACGGTTAAGCGGGCTGATGGTGATCGACTGCATAGTAATAAGTTCCTAAAAGATCGGGGAAAAATGTCTCTCATGCTTTAAGGCTGCGAAAATCGCCAGTACGGCCTGGGCGTTTGGCGGCTGCAACTTCTGGCCGAGGTGCTGCACTTCAGTCAACCCGTTTGGGTTCAACAAGGTTTTTCGGGCCGCCGCCGCGCTCGCGGCAATGCTGGAAAAATTTAGGCATTTAGACATTCTGACAGGTGCGCGGCAGTCCAGCGCCTGCAGCGCTTGGGGTAATCATGTCAGTTGTGTAATTATTGTATCCTCTAGTGTTTGCTGTAAAGTAGAATTATCGCCCTATGCTAAGATATAAGCCTGGAGGATCGGCAAGATTCTCACGGTCAACCAATCAGCTTTTCCAGAGCGATTAATTTTTGGATTCTCATGTGCAAAGATCAAGTTTTTAAGGAACAAATTCAAAAGACGGCGGATTTTAAATTCGGCACTGCGGTTGCCAATGTATTTGACGACATGGTGAATCGTTCAGTGCCTTTTTATGGCGAAATCCAGCGCATGATGGCGGAACTGGCTGCCGATTACGCCGCTGCGGGTACGGATGTCTACGACCTGGGCTGCGCTACCGGGACCACTCTAATCGGCATGAACACTTCTATACCCGAGGATATTCGTTTTATCGGCATCGATGATTCCCCCGAAATGCTGAATAAATGCCAAAGCAAACTGGAAGAAGCCGGATTTAAACGCCCTTTTGAATTACGCGTTGCGGACTTGAATCAACAGGTCGAAATCTCCAATGCCTCAGTAGCGGTTCTGTGCCTGACGCTCCAGTTTATCCGTCCCATCAAGCGGGAAAAATTGCTGCAATCCGTTTTTGACGGTTTAAACAGCGGCGGCGCGCTGATCCTGGTGGAAAAAATATTGGCTGAAAACAGTCGCTTCAACAGAGACTTCATCGAGTACTACTACAACTACAAGCGACGCAATCATTACAGCGAGATGGAAATTTCGCAAAAACGCGAAGCCCTGGAAAATATTCTCATCCCTTATAAGCTCAGCGAAAATATCGACCTGCTGCGCAATACAGGATTTTCAAATTGCGAAGTGTTTTTCAAGTGGTATAACTTTGCCGGACTTATTGCGGTGAAACAGTAACAGGGCCAGATTGTCGGGCAGCGCTCCCGCAAGCTTGCGTAAGTCCTGCTGGTTTGTTCCATCCGACACCCTTCACGGCACGGCAGCACCATGACATTAATCAACCGGTGCCGCCGGCCGTCAACTCTTGGCGGCTGTTCAGTATCTTACTTCCAGTCCCACCCAATAGGCTCTCGGCGCGCCGGGGCCGATGAACGTGCTGTTCAGCCAGTCCCTGGAATTGTAGTTCCAGCCGCTGGGGCCTATGGCGCCTCTTTCGGACGGCGAGAAAGGATTGATCCCCAGCCGCCCGGCCGTGGCGTAGTCGCGATCGAACAGGTTGTTGATCATGCCGAAAAACGACACGCCCTTGGCGACTTCATAACGGGTTTTCAGGTTGAAGATGGCATAGCCGGCAATGCTGCCCGAGTCCTTGTACTGGCGCCCTTGGGTCAATACCTGCCGGGTTTTGTTGCTGTTAAAAGCATAATGATATTCGTAGTCGCCTTGCGTATGCTCGTTATTTTCGTTGCCGCGCACGAATGACGACGAATGCGCAATCATGGTGAGGCCCAGCATCCATTTCGGAGTGAGAGGGACGTTCAGATTGGCGCTGATGTTATGCAGCGGTATGCCCGGCATGCGGTCGCCCGGGTTGATCTCGATCATGTCCTGCCCGGCCACCAGCGGCCGGCCGGTCGAATCGTAGGGAATCTGTCTGGCTTCGTTCGGTGATAGTACGGCAGCGCTGCTGTTGTGCGGGCTCACCATGAACAGGTGCGACTGGAACGTCGCATCGGTATAACCGTAATTGACCTGAAAGTCGACGATGCCGACTTTGCCGGAAAAGCCGAACTCGATGCCCTGCCGCCGGGTGTCGCCGATGGTGTCGAAGAAGCTGCGGTCGGCGGTAATGCCGACCAGATAGATGTCGTCCTTGAGATCGGTCCGGTATAGGCCGGCGTTCCAGTCCCAATCGCCGAACAGCTTGCCGCGCATGCCGAATTCATAGGAACTGGCGAAAATCTGCGGCAGATACGGGTCTCCGGACAAACTGGTCGGCAGCGTGCAGGAGCCGCCGATGGTCGCCAGGCTTTTCGGCACCATCTGCGTATTGTTCGGATCGCCGGGATTTTGCCGGACCAGGGAGCCGTCATAGGCGCAGCCCAGCTCTACGCTGGAGGGCACGCGGGTGCCCCGGCTCCAGTTGAAGAACAGGTTCAGGTGTTTCAGGTCTTCGTAAGCCACATCCTGGTTCTTGAACGGCAGGTAACTGATGCCGGCTGAGGGATTGAACGAAGTGTAATCGAAGGCATCCGAGGTCGGCGTGTCTCTGTGTTTGCCCAGGCCGAAATAAGGGTCCTGGGCCAGGTAAACCGTCTGCAGAAAGTCCCTGTCGGAATAGTTGGGTTCAGCCGGACAGGAGGACGGATCGGCGCCATTGCAGAGAATAGAGTTCGGCCGGTAGGCATTGCGGTCCTGATAGGCACCCAGGCTTGCGGCGCCGGCGCGGGTGCGGGCCTGCATGCGGTTTTTCACGCGCGTATAGTTGTAGCGGCCGGAAACGCTCAGATGCAGATTGTCGGAAGGCGAAAAGGTTTCGCTGAAATAACCGCTGAAGGTCGTGGATTTGCCGGCAAACGCGTTGTTGCGGATATCTTCGCGCGAGGCGGTAAAAATGGGATCGATATGGGCGGGATCGCTGTATACCCGGTGCGAGGCATCGATCAGGCCCAGGCGCTGGCTGGTGTCAAAATCGGTGCGCGCGTAATCGACGGAGCCGCCCAGCATGAATTTATGCAGATCGTTGTTCCAGTTGAGCTGCACAGACCCGCCGTCGGTCAGTTGCCCGATCGATGTCTTGCTGAGCACGCCGATCGGCGTGCCGTCGATGTAGCCGGCCGGGGAATCTTCCGGGGCCGTCGATATCGGCGGGGTGTTGTCGCCGGCCGCGCCGTTGCGCGGCCCGGCGATTGATTTATATCGGAGCTTGGTGCAGGGCTCTTCCATCGGCGGCGCGGGCATCAGGTAATTGTCGTCTCCAAAGGCTAAATTTTCCTGATTCAGGCTGCCCGGATCAATGAGGAAGTCGCCATCCCGGTCCAGGCCATAGTCCTGGATGCCGTCTCCATTCGCATCCGGGTAGCGGCAGACAGGGTCGCCGGTTGGGTTGTCCTGCGGCGCCATGGGCTTGCTCTGGTCGCTGATCTCTATTTCCGAGAAATCCTCGTAAATGTCGCCGGCGACGGCCTCGCGGCGGCTGTCGCGGCGGTAGATCTGGCCGGTCAGGCTCCATTCGTCGTTAAAAAAGAATTCGCCGCCCAGCGTGTACTGCTGCAGTTCGTTTTTAGTGCTGTCCGGCGACGTGAACACGGCCTCCGGATTCTGCCGGTAAAGATCGGTCGGGATCAGGCCGTTGCCCAGCAGTGTATTGCCGACCAGCAGACTGCTGAAGCGGAGCGCGTAGTCGTCGCCGCGCAGATCGAAACGGGCAAAGCCCTGGATGACCTGGGAGGGCGAGTTGACGCGCCAGCCTTCTTCATCGAAGCCGGTGAAAGCGATGAAACTGCCCAGCGTGCCGTTGTTCCAGCCGGCGGACAGTTCGCCTTTCTTGCGGTCCCACGAGCCGCCCTGAAAGCTCAGATTGGCTCCGGGATCGTCGAAGCCGTTCTTCGTGCGCAGCGACAGGGCGCCGCCCAGCGTATTCAGGCCGAACAGCGGATTGGAGCCGGGAAAAACGTCCATGCTTGCGAGAGCGTTCATCGGGATCAGGTCCCAGTTCACGACATCGCCGAACGGCTCGTTGACGCGCACGCCGTCGAAAAACACCGACAGGCCCTGCGGCGTGCCGATCTGCGGCGAGGCGGAAAAGCCGCGGTAGGTGATATCCATCTGGAAGGGATTGCCCTGATAGTCGTTGACGTTGACCGACTGCAGGCGGCTGTTCATCAGATCGCCGAGGCTGGTTGCCATGGATTCCCGGATGTCCTCGCTGGTCACGGACTGTATGTTGCCGGGAATCTGTTCCCTGTCGAGCTGCAGGCCTTCCAGGGGGCCGAGCTTGGCGGTCGGCTTGCCGTTGATGGTGATGGTATCCAGTTCGATGGCATCGGCATCCTCCGCCAGACACGGGGCCGTATTTGCCGACAAGGTGGCCGTGAGCAGGAGTAAACGGGATTTTTTGCCCAGCCTGAATAAACCGGGTGCGGGTTTCAAAGACATAACGACTGACTGTAAATGGGAATAGCCTGGTTGGGTTGGCACCGATAAACAAGCCGGCCATTTTATTAGGCGGGTAAGGACATGAATATGGGAAAAATTCCCTTATTCGGTCGCAATACAAATACAGGAAAAATTCCTTGTCGCTTAGGCCTGTAAAGCCATATTGCGGAAGCTGTGGGCCAGGATGGCAGGTTAACCAGCCAATGAGCGGCGCCAATAAAAAAGCCGCTTGCACAGCGGCTTTTTGTTATTTAGCGCTCTCCGGATCGTTTGAGCGCATGATTCAAACGATCCGGATTTTCAGACAACAATTAAAGGCTGCAACAGTGCAGCGGCCGAATTTTCCGGTTAGAGGCAGGCTGTTTCCCTGCTATTTTCAGCTCGCGGACGTTGGCGCGGCAGATAGTCCTGCCTGGAACGCGGGCGCCATTGCAGTGTGTCCATGACATGCCAGCTGTACCACGCATCGCCTTTTTATTGTTGTACGGCCACGGAGCATGCCACCCCGCCAAAACATTGGACATCATTAAGCGATCTAATCTTGCCTTCGTAAAAACCCACATCATGCGTTGTGTCCATTGAGGCGGGCGTCCATTTCTGACCCCAGGAATAACTTGAACGCTGCCCGGGATTTATTAAAATCGGATGACAGCCAGCCAATTCAACCACCTGATCATAGGTCATGCCTACCTCGACCTTGGCTAACTGGGCATCCTCAGGGGTGCAAGTGGAAATAGGAGCATTAGGATAAAGATCCTCGGAAGCGGTATTAGGATCAGGATATGGCTGCCCGGCATCTGCTAATACCTGGTTGCAAAACATGCCTTTCACTGTTTCGCCATCGTCTTGTGTATAAGTGGCCTCAACAAAGGCGGTGCAGTTTTGACTATTGTAAACCTCACGCGGCGTAGTATCCTGAGGCGGCGTAGTGTCCTGAGGCGGAGTTGTATCCTGAGGTGGCGTAGTGTCCTGCGGCGGCGTAGTATCCTGCGGCGGAGTTGTATCCTGAGGTGGCGTAGTGTCCTGGGGTGGAGTTGTATCCTGAGGTGGAGTCGTAGGGTCTTGCGCGGCTTCAGAGGAAAGAACGCTAAGCAATGTCAGATCCGAATTCAATCCCAATCTGACATTCACGTACTCGACCTTACCGTTAACCATCACTTCCGGAATGGTTACAGTGCCGGTAGCGGGGTCATAAACGGCGAAAGTCTCGGCAACGGCAGGCTTTTTAAAATCAATAAGATTGAATGTTCCGTCCGGGTTTAACTTCAATTTGACATCGACAAACTCGACTTTACCGTTAATCAGCACCTTGGAAATTGCCGCCGTGCCGGTAGCGGGATCATAAGTGGTGTTTGCCGCAGGGGAAGCAGATGCTTCAGCAGGAGCCTGAGGAAATTCGGCAGAAATAACGCGAAGTGTTTCTGCGGAACTGAATCCTAACCTGACATTAACATACTCGACCTTACCGTTAACTATCACTTCCGGAATGGTTACAGTGCCGGTAGCGGGATCATAAGTGGTGAAAGCCTCGGGAACGGAAGGCTGGTCAAAACCCAAAAGATTAAATGTCCCGTCCGGGTTTAACTTCAACTTGGCATTGGCATAGGCAACTTTACCGTTGACCAGCACCTCCGGAATAGTGGCCGTGCCGGCTACGGAATCGTAAGCGGTGTTTGCCGCGTGACCAAGCGTTGCCAGGAACAGGGCGTTTAAAAATACCGCCAGCTTTTTTATTCTCATTCTTTTCATTCTTATAATCCTGTTGATCAGTTATGCGGCTTTGAAATTTGCGCACGATTGCGTCAAGCGCATAACTAATGACTGTCAGTGGAAATAGCTCTGTTGGGTGTCGTCGATAAACGGACGGGGCATTTTATTGGGCGGGTAAAGTCATGAATATGGGAAAAATTCCCTTATCCAGTGACAGACATGAAAACGGGAAAAATTCCTTGCCTGCTTCGCTTGAATCCGTGTTCCCTTGTGCTATGGCCCAGGAGAACGATGCCTAACTTGACTGTCTGGAACTGGTTGCGAGTCTTTTCGAGATGGAAGAATTGAAAAATGAATAAGGCTGGCATAAGGGTTTTTTAGGGCTATAGAAAACGTGCCAAATCTAACGGCGTACTTCTTTCAACAAGCTATCCCATGGCGTTTTTCAGGGTAATAACCGATGTTACGGCGGCTTCATGCCGTTAGTCTCTGGCCGCTATGAAAAGTCAGTTTTGAGCGAAAAAATGACCCGAGCCCGACTGTCGAAAGCTGGCGACATAAGTATTCGCACATATCCCAAGACGCTAACTTAACGCTTAACCTATCCCATTGTTGATATTTAGATCTCTGTACTCCGCCGCGCTATGTAACGGCATCAGATCAATTATCGCTACGCACAATCCGAACGTCGCCGTTCTCGGCGACGCTGAGCCGGCCGAGCGACAGGCTGTGCCGGCATCGGGAGGCACGGACGCAGACTGCAAGGAGGTTCTATGGTGACTTTTTCGGTTCAATGCATGCGCCATGCAGGGTTGGGCACCGTTGCTCTTCTCGGGGCACTGCTAACACCGCTGCCTGCGTCCGGCGCTGTGATGCTGGCGCAGGTTGCCTCTGGCACAGGCAACCCCACCGATATCCAGAACGCGCGTGATGGCTCCGGCCGGCTATTCTTCGTCCAGCAGACCGGCCAGATCATGGTATGGAAGAACGATGTCGAGACAGAGTTCCTGAATATTTCAAGCCTGGTTTTGGCCGGCGGCGAGCAAGGTTTGTTGGGCCTTGCGTTCCATCCGGACTATCGCAACAACGGCTTCTTTTACGTGAACTATACGCGCAGGCCGGACGGCGCGACAGTGGTGGCGCGCTATTCGCGCAGTGCGGACGACCCCGATGTCGCCGAACCGCGGAGTGCGGCGGTATTGTTAACGATCGCGCAACCCTACGCCAATCACAATGGCGGCGCAGTGCGCTTCGGCCCCGACGGTTATCTCTATATCGGGATGGGCGATGGCGGCTCGGGTAATGATCCGCAAAATCATGCCCAGAATCTCACCAGCCTGCTGGGCAAAATACTGCGCATCGACGTGAATACCACGGCCGGCCCGCTTCCCTACGGCATTCCGCCCGACAATCCGCTGGTCAGGTCGCCGCAGCCCGGCGTACGCGCCGAGATTTGGGCGTATGGACTGCGCAACCCTTGGCGGTTCAGCTTTGATAGAGCAACGGGCGATTTGTTCATCGGCGACGTGGGGCAGAGCTCGCGCGAAGAGATTGATTTCGTCCGCGCCGGCACCGCCGGCGGAATGAACTTCGGCTGGCGGGTGATGGAGGGCACACAATGTACGAATCTTCCCGGCGATCCGCCCTGCAACGATCCCCGTTTCACTTTCACCCCGCCTATTGTCGATTACGATCATGGTCAGGGTTGTTCCGTAACCGGCGGTTATCTGTACCGAGGCCGTGCGGTGCCCGAGTTGATAAGCGCGAGCTCGTCCGAAGAGGGCCAACTGTTCAAAGGCGTCTATGTTTTTGGAGACTTATGCAGCGGCACGATCTGGCGTATCAGCGCAACGGCAGCCGGGGGCGTCTCGAAGTCAGTGTTGCTCGACTCGGGCCTGTCTATCACCACTTTCGGCGAAGATGAAAACGGTGAAATCTATGTTGCCGATGCGGCTGCCTCGAAGATATACAGACTCGCCAGCACGGTGTCGGGCGATACGGTCAAGCCTGCGATCGCTATCACAAGTTTTCCTGACGCGCTGACTTTCCTTCAGCGTGGCGTCGCCTCTCAGGTGATATCGATTCGGGCATCGGATAACGTCGGGCTAGCGAAGGTTGATCTTTTCGTTAACGGCAGTCTTTTCCTGACTTCAACGTCCGGCCAGATCGATCAAGTTGTCGACACCAGCACGGTTCCGGCTGGCGTCTACGAGCTGCGTGCGGTGGCGACCGATACCGCAGGCAATGCCAGCCAGGCGATCAAAGGCGTCGTCATCCTTGAGACGTCCTCTGCAAATGTTTCGATCATCAACGGATTGTGCAATTGATTTCCTTGAGGATTATGAAGTGTCAGTCAAGCGGCGCTTTTATATTGCGCCGCTGTCTTTGAACAATGAATGGAGAGGCCGGATCAGAACCGATGCGACCAGGCCAGTTGGAGTGAGAATTGATGCATTTCCAGATCGATGTTCTGCTTGGGGCTCAACGCATTGGTGCCGCTGACGGTGTTGCTGGGCGAATACATGAAAGCGAAGCTCAGTTCGTCCTTCTTGCCTAAGGCACGGCTGAAGCCGCTCGTCACATGCCAGTTCTGGACGCCCGGCGCCAGAATGTTGAACAGCATTTCCGAATCGGGAATCGGCTGCTGGCCGTAGCTGACGCCTGCGCGCCAGGTCCAAAGCTCGTTTTGCTTCCATTGCGCGCCGAGCTTGAAGATGGTGATGTCATCCCAGCCGAAGCCCGCGCCGTTGTTATCGCCCAGTCGAGCGACCAATAGATTCGGCAGCATGGGATTGCCTACAGCAGCGACCTCGCTGTAGCGGATATGCTCCACGTCAAAGGCCGTGGTGATCTGGTCAGTGACATCCCAGGCTATCCCGAAGTTGAAACTTTCGGGTATGTCGAAGCTGCCCTGTCCTGCAAACAATCCCGCATAATCCTCGAGCTGCGTCATGAAGATGCGGCTTTTGTAGGAAACACCCAAACGCAGCCCCGGCAGCGCTTCGGCCAGCGCGCCGACACGTACGCCGCCGCCAAAAGAGTAATCGTAGCCCTGGTTGGACAGATGGTTCGGGTCGCTGGAAAAAGGCCCAAACGCGTTCAAGCCTCTGGCTTTGAAGCGCTGGATCGCGAAAATCGGCGCAATGCCGATCGAGAAGCGCCCATCCGCAAAAGAGTGCGCATAGCTGGGCACGATGAATCCCTGCGCCAGATCGACACCGGCGGTGCCGGCGCAATAGGTACCGGCGCCGGCGCTGCCGGGCGGACATAGGGGATTGGCTGTTGCGACATAATCGGTGTTCATGCCGCCGTTGCCGTAGAGCGCCAAGCCAACGGTCTGCTGGTTGTCGAGCTGGCGGCTCCAGCCGATGGTGGGAACGACGAAGTATTCGCTGTCGCTCTTTACGACACCGGAATTCAGCGGGAAGGAACCGGGCGTCATGGAAGGCTCTCCCGTTACCGTGTATTTGCGGCGCGGGCTGAAAATTTCCACTTCCGTATCCAGGCGATCGCCGACAAAGGCCATGCCGGCCGGATTCACGGCCACTGCGATGGCGTCCTGAGGCAGGGCCGTGGAAGCCCCGGCCATAGCCTTGCTGCGTACGCCATAGCCGTGGGAGAAATAGCCGTTTGTCGCTTCCGATACACTCGGCAAGCCTATCAGAGCGGCTATGGCTATGCCCGGCAGATAGTATTTTTCTAATGAATTCATTAATGCCCCCCGTATTTTTGTGCTGAATTCCTTTTTTAATTTTTGCCTGGACCGATGAACAGTGCAGTGGAGACAATTGTATAAAAGCTTGCATTTTCAATAAAACGATCAAATTAGATTGAATTATTCAATAAACAGATATAAAAAATGATTGCGCAATTGCTCAAGATGTTAAAAACCCGTACCGTTTAAGCCGGTGGCGCAGGATATTGCGGCTGATGCCAAGCAGACGCGCCGTCTGCACCTGATTGTTCTCGCAATAGGCATAGGCCGTGCGGATGATGGTTTCTTCCAGCGTATCGAACAGATTGGCCGTCGGCTGCTCGTACAAGTCGGCCAATACCGTTTCCAGAGGCTTGATCGGGGAAGACAGGGGCGCACGCGCGGGCGCGCTAAGCGGACTGATGACGCTGGCGTTTAAATTCAGGTCTGCGGCCGCGACCCTGCCATTCCGGCAGATCAGCAGTGCATGGTGAATGATGTTTTCCAGTTCGCGGATATTGCCGGGCCAGGCATAATCGAGCAGCGCGCGTTCCGCATCGTCGCCCAACATGACAGAAGACAAGCCCATCCGTTTGCCGTAGCGTTCCAGAAAATGCCTCACCAGGGGCAGAATGTCGCCCGGCCGTTCGCGCAGCGGCAATAAATTCAGCGCCGCGACATTGAGCCGGTAATACAAATCCTCGCGGAAGCGCCCGGCTTGCACGGCCGCGCTCAAATCGATATTGGTCGCGGCAATCAGGCGCACATCGATAGGAGTGGCCTGGCGCGCGCCCAGGCGCACCACCTCGCGTTCCTGAAGGACGCGCAATATCTTGACCTGCGCCGAGAGCGGCAGATCGCCGATTTCATCGAGAAACAGCGTGCCGCCGTTAGCGGCTTCGAACCAGCCGCTGCGGGCATTCAGTGCGCCGGTGAAGGCGCCTTTCTCATGGCCGAACAATTCGCTTTCCACCAGCGATTCCGAAAAAGCGCCGCAGTTCACCGCCACAAACGGCCCGTTTTTGCGATTGCTGAGCGCATGCACCTGGCGAGCCGCCAGTTCCTTGCCGGTGCCGGTTTCGCCTATGATCAGCACAGTCGCCTCGCTAGGCGCGATACGCTGAATATAATCGAACAAATGCCGCGATGCCGGATCGGCAAAAACCAGCGCCGTTGCCCTGATAGACAAGGCATGCGAGCTAGGATCAGGCAGCGTGATCAGCGGTCCGTCCTGAAGCTCGGGCGAGGCATTGTAAAAGTCGGAATCTCTGTATTTGGCCATAGTTGTTATTCGGATTGTGGCTGGACCTTAATGGGTGTTGCGAATTACTTTAACAGCTAATGTATATGAATTTAAATGATCATTTTTCATAACATTATCTGCTATTGGCATATATAAGAAGCTATCCAGGCTATTTCATGAAACGACGAGTTACGACAGGCACCTTTTCCCGGTTGCCGCGCCGAGCATCGCAGCTTTCGGCGAGAATAGCCCGCAGGGGCGCTGCATGGATGCCGCGCGTTGCCAGAGGGCCAAGGATGGCCCTTCTGGCAACCCTCGGCGAAAGCGAGAAGCGCAGGACAAATCGGCAGGATAGCCGATTTGCATGCTTTGCACCCGAAGGGCGAGGCACATGGATGTGCCGAGTGAGCCAAGCGGCAACCGGGCGGCCTTTTCTTTGGTTACTTTCTTTTCGACTGCATGGATGCAGGAGTTAGAGCAACGCAGGAGCAGTTGCCGAGGCCGCGCAAAAGAAAGTAACTCGCCCTCGGGTGCGATGAACCCGATTAACACACCCGTCGCGCTAGCGACACTTTAGCGCTGTTGCTGAGACAGCAGGCCATAAACAGCTTGTTGCTGAGAGTGCAGCCAGGCGCATGGCCGCGGCTGCGGCCAGCAAATCGGCCGCGAAGATTAAAGTCATTGAATTCATTGGTATTGTTAGGTATCAAGCTCAGGTTGTGCCAGACATGGCACGGATTGTGATTAGGCTGTCTTGAAGTCGATTGAGACCAGTCTGCTTAAGGTTGTGGCCTCGTTTGCAATTATTACTAATGAATTGACACCGGTCGGTGTCGTTCAAGGAACTGAGTGAACAGTATGAACCGCCCTGTAAAGAACTTTCAGCAAGTTGAACCAGGAATTACATCTCCCAATAATTTGGCGCGCATTTTCTCCTTTAAAACCGCTGCCAATGAATTCGATGCGTCATTCTTGCCCTCTGCAGGCACAGCCGCGGTCTTGGACGACTTCAGATTTGAACCCGATAAAGGTGATCGGAAGCTTATCGATTATCTGGCGCTAGGCATATTGTCGATTTTTATTCATGCCGCGCTGGTTGACCATTTCGAACGGGCAGATTTTGAGCCGGAAGAAATTGTCCAGCCCAAGGTCCCGCCCAAAGTGCAAATTACCCTGGTTAAACCGCAGCCGAAACCGGTCATCCAGCCACCCCCGCCTCCTCCTCCACCCAAGGCCAAGCCGAAACCGGTGCAGAAAAAAGCCGTTCCGCTCAAGCCGCAAAAACCGAAGGTCAAGCCAAAACCGGTCGAGGATATCGTTGAGCCGCCGCCAACGCCTCAGCCGACCTCGGCTGCCGAATCCAATGCGCCGGTCAGTCCGGCTCCCGTAGCGGCCCCGCCCGCGCCGCCCGTCGAGGAGAAAGTAACGCAGCCGCATGCGGGCGCCGATTACCTGAATAACCCGGCCCCGGAATACCCCGAGATTGCCATGGAGCGAGGCTGGGAGGGACGCGTGCTGATGAAGGTGCACGTCCAGCCTGACGGCAAGCCGGACGAGATCACCGTCATCCAGTCCAGCGGCAAGAAGGTGCTGGACGATGCCGCCGTCAGCACGGTCAAGAAATGGTCTTTTGTTCCTGCAAAGCGCGGCGATACGCCGATTGCAGGCTGGGTAACCGTTCCTATCACGTTTAATTTAAGTTGAGGATTTATCAATGACACAAACCACATCTCCAGTTTCGCAAACACCGCCGGGCGCCGGCATTGCCAATCCTGCGGCGTCAGGCATCGCGCCCGGAATCGCCGACGCGCCCGCGGGCGCTGCTCATGCCGCATCCGCGGCTACGGAACAGGTTGCTTCCGCTGCAAGCAGTATTGCTCCGGCCGGTTCGGACATCACCTCGGCCGTCATCGTCGACGGCACGCTCTGGGTATTAATCGGATTTTCGGCGGCGACCTGGGCCTTGATCCTGATCAAAGGCATACAGCACCTGCGGATTGCCCATCACAACCGCGTCTTCAGCAAACAGTTCTGGGGCGCGCAGGATTTTCAGGCCGCCGCCGCGCTGGGCACTTATGCAGGGCCGGCAGGGCGGGTCGCCCAGGCCGGTTTCGCAACGCTGATAGAAGCCGATGGCGGCACGACGACGCACGATCTGGAACATACGGGCGATCGTCAGGAACTGCTTGACCGCCGCCTGCGCCAGCAGATGCAGAAAGAACGCGGCGCGCTGGAAAGCGGGCTCGCGATCCTGGCGACCGTCGGCAGCATTTCCCCGTTCGTCGGTCTGTTCGGCACGGTCTGGGGCATCATGGGTGCGCTGACCAGCATCAGCAAAAGCGGTTCGGCCAGCCTGGACGTGGTGGCCGGCCCTATCGGCGAAGCGCTGATCGCGACGGCCGTCGGTATCGCCGTCGCCGTGCCCGCGGTCATCGCCTACAACTTCTTTATCCGCAGAAACAAAGTGATCTGGGCGTTTCTTGACGATTTCGCCATCGATTTCGTGCATCTCGCCCTGAAAACTTCGTTCATCATCAAACGCCCTGCAGCCCGGCCTGCGGCGTCCCGCCTTGCTGATGCGGCCGGCAACAGAAAGCACATCCTCAATGACGAAGAACTGCCAGCGAAGGGGGCGCACGCCTGATGGCCTTTAATACGAGAGAAGACGGCGGCGATGACGTCATGGGTGAAATCAACGTCACGCCCTTGGTCGACGTGATGCTGGTATTGCTGGTGGTGTTCATCGTGACCGCGCCTTTGCTGACCAACGCCATCCATGTCAATTTGCCGGAAACGGCCGAAACGGCGCCGCCCGAGGAAAAAGAGGCCGTCTATGTCAGCGTGGATGCGCAGGGGAAAGTGTTCATCGACAAGACCGAGATTCCGCTGGAATCCTTCGAAAACGAACTGAAAACCCGCAAGGCCGCCGACCCTGAAATAGCGCTCAACCTGAACGCGGACGATGCCGTGCAATACGGCATCGTAGCCAAGGTGATGTCATCGATAGAACGTGCCGGCATTGCCAAGCTGTCGGTTCTGACTATCGCCAAATAACCAATAAATCATTGCGTGGGAAGTGATTTGACCGGCCTGCCCAGGGCCGGTTCAGGGATGCTTTGTCCCGAACACACGGGATGCTCGTCAACCGACGGGCTATTCCAAAAGTTTTGAGAATAATTATTAATGAGTAGTGACAATGAATTTTGACAGTAATCGGCAACAGACGGAGGGCAGTGACGAGCTGGCGTTGTTGAACGAAGAGCTGATGTGGCTGATAGCGTACGATAATCTTGATGAGACCATTTCGACTGAAGATGCTCAAGCTTCATCAGACCCAACAAGAAAAACCACAGGCATCAACAATAAACCTATACTGCTGAGCTGTGCGGCAATCATTATTGCCGGCGCTTCATTATTCACGCCTGATCATGCTTTCGCCGACGATCAGGTTCTCGCCAGCATCAATGCCCGCCAGACCGGTATCGCGCTGCGCGGCCCGGGCAAGAACAGCCATCCGGGTCTGGCCGCTGCACTTCAGAGCCAAATTTCAAAATCCGAATCATGAAGTTGAACGTACAGAATACACATCCGCTACAAGGAGATCACTAATGATAGACAAATCTTCAGCCCCCAAATTGTTGGCAATTGCCGGCGCCTTCGCGTTTGCCGGTTTAGCTCAGGCCGATGATCCCGTCACGCCGCCTATCCCGGGCGTGGCGGCCGGCGGCGTCGTCATCGATCTGGTCAAGGACGGCTTCAACGGCACGGAAGGGCCTATCGGCCTGGCGGACGGCAGCCTGTTGTTTACCGAAACCAATGCCAACCGCATCGTGCGCATCGCGCCCGACAATACCGTTTCAACGTTCCTGGAAAACTCGAACGGCGCCAATGGCCTTGCCTTAAACGCCAATGGAGAACTCGTCGCCGTGCAGGTCGTCAACACCCGTGTAGGTGTGATTCATCCTCAGGGGCAGGAGAAAACCATCGCCGAGAATTTCGAAGGGCAGGCTTTTCAGCGTCCCAATGATCTCGTGCTGGCCCGGAACGGCGGCATTTACTTTACCGACAGCGGCACGCGCCCGACCAAGGAAAACCCTAACCCGCCTGTTTCAAAACCGGGGCTGTTCTACATCACGCCGGCCGGTTCGCTGACGCGCCTGGCCAACGATATCGAACGTCCGAACGGCGTTCAGCTCAGCCCTGACGAAAAAGTGCTGTATGTGGCTAATACCCAGGGCGAGCATATTCTCGCCTATGACATCGCCGCCGACGGCTCGATCCAGAACAAGCGCAACTTCGCCAAGCTGGAAGGCTGGAAAAATACCGAAAACGGCTGGTCCAGCGGCGCGGACGGGCTGGCGGTCGATGCCGAGGGCAGGCTGTATGCCGCCTCCAATGCCGGCATCGAAGTGTTCAGCAGCAAGGGCGAAGCGCTGGGCGTCATCCCTGTGCCTAAAAAGCCGCAGAATCTGGCTTTTGCCGGCAAGGACAAGAAAACGCTTTATGTGGTAGGGCGCGGCGCCGCCTACAGAATTCCTCTGCTGGCAGCAGGCTACGGCGGCAGGGCGAAGTAAGGCGTTTATGAATTCGGTTTCAGGGTTTGCGGTGGAGGCTGCGACCAATGGAGACACAACCCAAGCGTGGATAACGGCACCCCTTCCTCATGCTTGCTGTAATCCATGTAAATCCGTGCAGCCTCTATCAAGGGCTCTGAAACCGACCTTTCATTTTTATCAGGACATCATTCTAAGGAGTCTTTCATGACGCGCAAAACAGCAAACGACTTCAATCCGGAAGTACTGAAGCTTTTCGATCATTACGTCCACGGTGATCTGTCCCGGCGGGGATTTCTCGCCTCGGCAGCCAAATACGCGGTCCTGGGGCTGACTGCGGAAGGCCTGCTTGAGGCGTTGAACCCGAAATTCGCTGAGGCGCAGCAGATTGCCGTTGACGATGCCCGCATTGAAGCAAGCTACGAGTATTACCCATCGCCGCAGGGCTACCAGTCGATACGCGGCTATCTGGTGAAGCCGGCCAAGGCCAAAGGCAAACTGCCGGTGGTGCTGGTGGTGCACGAAAACCGCGGCCTGAATCCCCACATCGAAGACATCGCGCGGCGCATCGCTCTGGATAATTTTATCGCTTTCGCGCCGGATGCCTTGTTTTCTTTGGGCGGTTACCCGGGCGATGAAGACAAGGCGCGCGATCTTTTCAAGGCGCTGGATCAGAACAAGACGCGGGCCGATTTTATCGCGGCCGTCGATGTGCTGAAGAAACTGCCGGAAGGCAACGGCAAAGTGGGCGTGGTCGGTTTCTGCTACGGCGGCGGCATTGCCAATTTCCTGGCGACCCGTGTTCCCGATCTGGCGGCGGCCGTGCCTTTCTATGGCGGCCAGCCGACGGCGGAAGAGGCGGCAAACATCAAGGCGCCGCTGCTGCTGCACTTTGCCGGCGCCGATGAGCGCATCAATGCCGGCTGGCCAGCCTATGAGGCGGCCTTGAAAGCTGCCGGCGTCAACTATGAGGCGCACATTTACCCCGGCGTGCAGCACGGCTTCAACAACGACACCACGCCGCGCTTCGACGAGGCGGCGTCAAAGCTGGCCTGGGAGCGCACCATCCGTTTTTTCAATGACCATCTGCGCGCCTAGCTCTTTCATGTTCGACTGACTATCGTGAGGTTTCCATGCTGATCTTTCGTCTCATACCGATCGCTTTACTGGCGCTGACTTGCTCCGATGCCGATGCGGGCCCGTCTGAAGCCGCTACCGAGCAGGTCAGGGCACAGCTGATCGCTTCTGTCGATGCCGTGCGTCCGGGCGATACGATTCAGGTGGGCGTGCATCAGACGATCATTCCGCACTGGCATACCTACTGGGTCAATCCCGGCGATTCCGGGCTGGCCACCACGATTGACTACGATCTGCCCGCAGGCGCCACGGCCGGCGCCATCCAATGGCCGACGCCGAGCCGCATCACGCTGGGTCCTGTGGTCAATTACGGCTACGAGAACGAAGTCACGCTGCTGTCCAGCATCAAGGTGCCGGATGACGCCAGCGGCGTGTTCCCGGTCAAGGCCAAGGTCAAATGGCTGGTTTGCGAAGAGATCTGCATTCCTCAACGGGTCGAACTGGCGCTGGACCTGCCCGTCGTCGCGCCCGGCCAGGACCGCGGCCGGGGCAGCGCGCTGATCGGCAAGGCCCAGGCCAGCCTGCCGGCAGCCAGCCCCTGGCCGGTCAGCGCCACAAGCGATAATAGCGGCTTGACGCTGCGGATCACCGGCACGGGATTGCAGCCCGACAACATCAAGGACATCTGGTTTTATCCGCTCGAGTGGGGCCGGATTGCGCATAACGCGGACCAGCCTTGGCTGAGCAGCGGCGATGCGATCGAGCTGAAACTGCAGCCAGGCGATGATGCGCCGGCTGTCGGCGGCCGTTTCAACGGCGTGCTGGCAATAACGGAAGATGGTCGGGATGGGCCGGTGACGCGCGGGTTTATTATCGACGTGCCATTGGCTGCGGCCAAAGCCGGTGCTTCGTTAGCTGCGGAACCCGATCTGGCGCTGCCGTCGGCACTGTTCCTGGCCTTGTTGGGCGGCGTGATATTGAACCTGATGCCGTGCGTGTTTCCGGTGCTTTCCATCAAGGCGCTGTCGCTCATAAAGCATGCGCATCAGGCGCCGCTGCAAACGCGCCTGCACGGGCTGGCTTACACCTCGGGCGTGCTTTTCAGTTTCGCGCTGCTGGGCTCGCTGCTGATCGCACTGCAAGCCAGCGGTTTACAGATCGGCTGGGGATTTCAGTTTCAGTCGCCGGTGTTTGTGCTGGCCGTCGCCTATCTGATGTTCGCGGTCGGGCTCAGCCTGTCCGGCGTTTTTTCCGTAGGCGGTTCGGCCAC
This sequence comes from Methylobacter sp. Wu1, assembly GCF_036553575.1. NCBI lineage: Bacteria > Pseudomonadati > Pseudomonadota > Gammaproteobacteria > Methylococcales > Methylococcaceae > Methylobacter > Methylobacter sp. Wu1. The sequence goes on from NZ_JAZHOC010000072.1 coordinate 27,523, forward strand.
AGGCATCGGCGCTTCGCTGGCTGAACGACCCGGCTATACGGGCAGTTTTTTCACGGGCATGTTGGCGACAGTCGTCGCCACGCCCTGCACGGCGCCGTTCATGGGAGCGGCCATCGGCTTCGCGCTGGCTCAACCGCCGCTGGTTTTGCTGACCGTCTTTCTCAGCCTGGGCTTCGGCCTTGCCTTGCCCTATCTGCTGCTGAGCTTTTGGCCTTTCCTGCAGCGCTGTCTGCCGAAACCCGGCGCCTGGATGGAGCGTGTCAAGCAGGGCATGGCTTTCCCGATGTATGCGGCGGCCGTCTGGCTGGTCTGGGTGCTGGCGCAACAAGGCGGGAATGATGCGGTTGTCGTCGCGCTGGGCGGCATGGTGGCGATCGCTTTCGCGGCCTGGCTCTATGAATCCACTAAAACCGGCGGCAAAACGGCGCAGCATAGCGGCGAGGGCATTGCCGCGCTGACGCTGGCGCTGGCTTTGACTGGCGGTTATTACGGCGTGGAAGCCGGTATTGCCGCAGAAACCAAATCTTCAACCGCCGCCGAAGGCAAAGCTTGGCAGCCCTACTCGGCCGAACGCCTCAAAGCTCTGCGCGCCGAGGGCAAACCGGTGTTTCTGAACTTTACGGCGGCCTGGTGCATTAGCTGCCTCGTCAATGAAAAAGTCGCGCTGAGCCAGCGTTCGGTGATCGATACCTTCAGGCAAGCGGGCATTACTTACCTGAAAGGCGACTGGACCAACCGCGATCCCGAAATTACCCGGAAACTCGCGGAATTCAGCCGCAGCGGCGTGCCGCTCTACGTCTATTACCCCGCCGGCACGGCGGCGGGTCCGGTTGTGCTGCCGCAGATACTGACGCCCGAGATCGTAACGCAGGCCGTCACGGCGCCAGCCAGTACCGTTTCCATGAATGACCAGTAAGGGCCGTAGCCGTAGGGTACGCATTGCGTACCTTTTTAGAGCATTGATGAGCCGGCAAACTTTGAAAAAGGTATGCGATGCATACCCTACAAAGGTAGGAATAAGGGGACTGCAAAGGAAACGGCACTCCCATTAAGGAAGCGAACGAGCCGAAAAAGTGATGATGACAGGCGAAGCACAGCGCGATCAAGTCCAGGTGTGGAGCGTGCAGACCTGCAAAGTTATAAGGCGGCTTCCGTTTCGCGGTTGAAGGATCAAGTTCAGCAGCAGATCAATGGACCGGTTTGCTGCCTCATCCAGGACGCTGCATTGGATGGCAGCGCAATAACCAGGGAGGGATAAATGCGTATGAATTTTTTAATGCCAGGGCGAAGATGCTGAGCAGCAAACAAATACAGATAGTCATGACCGCCGCCGTTTTGATTCTGGCTGTAGTGATGCCGGTTGAGGCCTTTCATCTGCTGATAGAAATCGTGGCCGAAATTTATGAATTGCTCGAATTCACGCTGGATGAAGTGATCCACCACGTCTTCGAAACGAGCCGCCATACCACTCAGGTGATCGTTTTTTATTTGATGCTGGGGATGTTTTTGTACGGCCTTTATCGCCTGGCGAGGCTGTTGAGGGCGATCAACCTCAAGGTGAAAACCGCGATTTCCGGTTGGCATGCGATATGCAGTGAAAGAAGCGCCAACGTTTGGAAGCCCTGGCTGTTGGACAAGAGAGTGCGGATGCTGTGCGGATTCACCTTTGGCGGGGCTTGTCTGGCCCTGCTGGTGTTTTAAGCAGCCGAGAGATTGAAAGCGTTTTTTATTTAACCATAAGGAGTCAGTCATGTTTTTGAATCAACTTTACCGGAGCGCCTTAATGGGCCTGGCTTTTGTCCTGGCCTCCATGACGGCCCATGCCGCGCCTGTCGTCAATCAGGCCGCGCCTTTGTTCTCGGGCGCGGCCGCCGACGGCGGCACCGTCAATCTCGCCGATCTGCGCGGCAAGACCGTAGTCCTGGAATGGACCAACCATGAATGTCCGTTCGTGGTGAAGCATTACGAAAGCGGCAACATCCCGAACCTGCAAAAAGGCGCCGCCGCCAAAGGCATCGTCTGGCTGCAGGTCATCTCTTCGGCGCCCGGCAAGCAAGGCTACATCGACGGCGAAACGGCCAAAAAGCTCAATGCCGAGCGCGGTGCTGCGCCTGCCAACACCGTGTTCGATCCGGACGGTAAAATCGGCCGGCTTTATGAAGCCACCAATACGCCGCAATTCTTCATCATCAATCCCGAAGGCGTGCTGGTTTACAAAGGCGGCATCGACAGCATCCCTTCAGCCGACAAAGAAGACATCGCCAAAGCCGAAAACTATGTCAGCGCGGCATTGGCTGAACTGGATGCCGGCAAGCCCGTCAGCCAACCCGTCACCAAGCCTTACGGCTGCACCGTCAAATATTCAGGATAAGGAGAGACAACCATGAAAGAAACCGTACACATCTGGGACTGGCCGCTCAGGCTGTTTCATTGGCTGCTCGTGATAGCCGTCGTCGGGGCTTATGTTACCGGCAAGCTCGGCGGCGATCTGACCGACTGGCATGGCCGCATAGGCGGGCTGATTCTGGGCTTATTGATTTTTCGCATCATCTGGGGCTTTGTCGGCACGACGCATGCCCGGTTCGTCAATTTCTTCCCGACTTTCGGCCGTCTTGCCGCCTATTTCAAAGGCAACTGGCATGGCGTCGGCCATAATCCGGTCGGGGCCTTGTCGGTCCTGGCGCTGCTGGCGGTGCTGACCGTGCTCGCCGCCACGGGCCTGTTCGCCAATGATGACATTGCCTTCGAAGGGCCGTTGTTCAGCCTGATCGATAAATCCCTGAGCGACAAGTTGAGCGGTATCCATGCGCTGGCGCTGGACGTGCTGATGGGTTTGCTGGCGTTGCATCTGGTCGCCATCGCATTTCATCAGCTGGTCAAAAAGAACAATCTGGTGCTTCCGATGTTGACGGGCAGGAAACAAGTGCACAAGGCCCAGGCATCATCGATTCCGGCGGTTGGCGCGTTGCGTTTCCTGATGACCGTGGTGATTTCCTGCACGCTGGTCTTGAGCATCTGGAGCGGGGGCGTAGCAAACTATTTCAATCCGGTCGACAGCCTGCAAACCGCGGCGGTCAGGCTGGGTTGGTAAAACACTGAGAGTATTTTTATAACATTAACGGAGCTAAATACAATGAAAGTAAAACTGCCACTCGCGTTAGCGCTGACTGCTGTGACAACCGCAGCGTTGTCAGGTCAGGTTGAAGAGCAGATAAGATTCCGCCAGTCCGCCTATTCGTTCCTGAGCTGGAACACGGGGAAAATCAAAAGCCAGGTGGTTGACCACCCCGAAACCTTCAACAAGGATCAGGTCATAGCGGCCGCAAACGCCATTGCCGCTGCCGCCAATTCCGGCCTGATCAACCTCTACGGTCCCGGTACGGACCAGGGCATAGGCTGGAAACAATCCCGCCTGCGGCCTGAATTCTTCCAGAAACAGAATGAAGCCAAGGAACTCGACGCCACTTTCATCAAGGAAGCCAACGAACTGGCGAAAGTGGCGGCCACAGGCGATGCCGGCGCGATCAAAGCGCAGTTCGGCAAAGTCGGCGCCTCCTGCAAAGGCTGCCACGACCTGATCCGCATTCGCGAGTGATGCGGCAAACTTCATTGCAGCCAAGCAGTATCTGTAATGAGTAGGTACCGCTTGGCGCCATGGCCAGATTGAGGAACGAAACCCGGCATAGGGACACCTAATCGGTGATATGCAGGGTTTCCGCAAAACATCGTAGGGTACGCATCGCGTACCTTCTCAGTGTCTAAATCAAGCCTCAAAAGGTACGCGATGCGTGCCCTACCGAACTGTTCAACAACTTATTCTGGAGGATCAGATGTCTGGTATTTTTTCCCGCCATCAGTTATCGCAATTAACCCTGACGCTTGCTTTGCTCGGAAGCTTCGGCACCGCAACCGCGGCCGATCTCGATCCCAAAGCCATTTCGATCAAACTGCCGGAGCAGATCAATTGGGTTCCCAATCCCAGCGGCTCGGAGACGGCAGTATTGGTCGGCGATCCGAATAAACCAGGCCTGTATGTGGTCCTGAACAAATGGAAAGCCCATCACAACAGCAAGCCGCATTCGCACCCCAACGACAGATTCATTACCGTGATTTCCGGCACCTGGTGGGTAGGCACCGGCACCGACTACGATCCGGCGCACCTGAAACCGGTCCCGGCCGGCAGTTTCGTCACCCATTACGGCAATGAAGTCCATTACGACGGCGCCAAGGACGAAGACACGATTCTGCAAATCGTCGGCATCGGGCCGGCTACGGCAACGCCGGCAAAGTAGTTAGATAATATTGGAAAATCGGTGAATCATAGGCTGGGCTGCTAAACTCAGCATTCGATGCCGCCAATGCTGAATTGAACTATCAGAAATGGAAGATAATAAAAAACCGCCTACGGATTACCCGAAAGGCGGTTACAGCATTAGATAACAATGATTGTATCTGTGCTAATAATGACTAAGAGCGCTTGCGATTAAAACCCAGCAGTCCCACTAAGCCAGAGCCAAACAGCCAGACGGCGGCAGGAACGGGAACAGCGCTGACATTGGCATTATTGACGGTAAAGTTATCAATAAACACATAGTCGCTGCCGCCATTTAGGGTCAATGTAGCATGAGTAATGCCTGCATGAGCAATCCCAAAGTAGTCGCCTGAGTTACTGCCGTATGTGGGATTCAAGATGAGCGTTTCAAGTAAGTTGTTGCCGTTAAAAGCGGATAATGTCCAGGTATAATCAGCAGCACCCCATAAGAATCCGAAAGCGTTTACCGGCGCGTCAAAATCAAATTGGAAGCTATCAGGGCCGGAACCATGATTGGTCATATGATAAGTTCCGCGGGTGTTATAACCTCCAGCGTAATCACTATCTACTTCAATATTAGTATTGCCTGTGAATGTAACGCCGGCTATTGACAGTGAAGGAGCATCAACAACGCCTGTTGATTCAAAATCAATTACAGTGCCTCCGGCTAAGTTAACATTGTCTGTGGGCAGTCCTTGGCCAAGGATTGGTGCGGCTGTGACGAATGTTGGAAAAGCCAAGGCGGCCGTAATTACTAAGCCGCCTAAAGATAAAGATTTTTTCATTTATATTTCTCGATAAGCAATGGATAAAAACTTAACTCTCCCACTGTCCATTTTTTTTAGTTATAGCAGTTGAGGTAGAGTATATATTATCCCATTATTATTTATTTATGTGATACGTATCACATAATTTATTTATTCATTTAGATAATACCAATACTAAGTCTGAATTCCATTTCATTTATTTCATAAGGTTTATTCATCCAATTAATTAAGAGGGGCAATTTCTTTTCATTTAAAACCTGTAGGCTTGATTAAGAAAGGAAATCCAGTATCGTAGGGTACGAGACTGTGAAAGTATTCGTTTTTTAAAATTTTAACCACAATATATTGTGCATTTTATATTTGCATATAACAGCATATAGACGTCAAAGAGAAAAATTTTGAATACTTTC
>NZ_JAZHOC010000021.1:0-19098 GCF_036553575.1 Methylobacter sp. Wu1
TGCTGTTACGACTTTTCGACAAGTTAGGCCTGAGCAGAGATTGCGAAAAAATAGCCCAACTATTTGACGAATTCAGTGACTACGGGACGATTGCCGCATAAAAGTGTCCGAACTATTGAGATATTAGATGTGAAAAATATTCAGAATGAGATAAAGGTAAAATTCGAAACACCTATAGGCATTGGGACTGGAACCTGGAATGGTGAATTACCGGCTTTAGGTGATTGTACAGATATTGAAATAGATATTGATGATAATTTTGAGTGGGGAAAAAATATAACTACGACAAATAGCAATACTAGTATGATTGCTATAGAAAACAATCTCTTTCGTTTTGTTGCGAGAGTTATTTCTTATGAAGAGGATGATGGATGCCTTACCGTTAAGTTAGGTGATAGTGTTGTTTTCTTAAATGTGGATAACGTGCCTAGTGGCATTCAAGGCTGGGTTGAAGGTAAAACTAAAGCTGTAAGGTTATACCCCACGAATTTGTGATTATTTGATGTTGCAAACAGTGGGAGGAAATTCTGGACTAATTCTGTGACGTTTGATGGGAAGAATCAATGGGGTCAATTTCAATTACTACTCGAAAAAAATCAATATAATCTGACCTTAATGATTTAATGCCTAGAATTGTGCAGCAACTACAGTCGCATCATCTGAAAGAGGAGATGATAGTGTTAGCTTATGAAGCTCGAACAGAAACTCATCTAATTTTTCAGTATCTTTCGAGAGATTAACTAATTTTCGCTTAGAAATGGCGTTGTATAACCCGTCCGAACACAGTAACAGCCGATCCCCAGGCTGTGCCCTGAAGTCTCCTGTTTGGATTTCAAACTTACGCGAGGATCCAAGCGCTGAAAGGAGAACATGAGATCTTTTGTAGTCTTTAAGTCGTGCCTTGGTGAGAACTCCTAACTCAACTAATTTCTGCACCTCTGTTTGGTCACTGGTAAGCGTTTTCAAACCTGCTCCTCTCATCAAATAAGCTCTGCAGTCTCCTACATGCGCAAAAGTTATCAGATTGTTTATAATCTTTACCATGGTTAGCGTTGTAGCTAAAGAGCTATAAGTACTTGGATTGCTATTTACTAGCTGCTTAAGCTTTTCGTCAGTACGATAGAACGGGAGAGTGATATCTAACACGTTACTATTTATCCATTCTTCAATCGTTTCAATTGCAATCTTAGACGACAATAGTCCACTGCTAGACCCTCCAACACCATCAGCAATTGCAAGTATATTAGTTTTATTGGGGAGTGCCAGCAACGTAAAGCCATCTTCATTCTGCTTTCTCGGTGCACCAATGGTAAATGCTCCAACGGCTAGAGACTTCATCTTCAGGCTAACGCTGCTTTAAGTAAACTGTGGAAAAATTCTGCATTGGCCGATATTGATACTAATAAGTGTTGAATCCTCATTTTTATTGGATACCCTCTCACTTGTACTTCAAGAAGGAACCGGTTTATGACATTGGCGTCTGCATCTGCCATTGTGCGGTGATAAAAGGCTCTTTCTACTGCCCATCGATTGTGGCTAACGCCGAGTTCTAGGAGTGCCAAGAGTACGAAAGCCTTTAGCTCTATATCACCAATTGCAAAGAGAGTTTCAAGCTTGGCAGAGATTATATCGCAATAGGAAAATTCAAATCCTTGCGACATTGCAAACTTACAATATCTCATCCCTAAGGACTTCACCAATTGCAGTGAGTCTTGATTTAATTGCACAATATGCTCATTACGTAGTGCTCTGAAAATGTTATCGTTGGCAGTCGACTTCGCCTCATTCTCATCAAGTGCTAGAAAAATTTTGTCCCATTCATCACTACTCAGATCACGATGCTCACCAAGAAGTTCGACAGCTCGCTGTTCTTTCGAAGATGTAAAAAATAGCTGCGCGGTGCTTAAAGCGGCAAAAAGGTCTTCGCGCAACTCGGAAATACTTGCATATCGACGAGATGGATTAGTCTCAGTACATTTTTCTAAGATCGGGCCTATAGGTGGAGAGGCGGTTAGCTTTGTATATGGGATTCGTGGCTGGGCAACGAATATGTCATGAAGAATAGCGCCAAACGAATATATATCAGCCCGAACTGTTGCGCGGCTAAAATCTTGCATCAATTCTGGCGCAGCATAAAAAGCCGTCCCTCCTTGGGCGCCTGTAACTGTCAGCGTAGTGGAATCAGTTGCTCCAGGATCCATTAAGCCAAAATCTGAAATGGCATACCTGAAAGTTCCATCTGAATTAAGGAACTTGAGAACATTCTGGGGCTTAAGATCCCGATGTATTATGCCTTTCTTCGCCAAAAAATCGAGGCCTGAAAGAATATCGAACAAGGCTGGCTTTGGATTTCCAGCTAGCGTATGATCGAAAGCCAAGTCTTTAGCCAGAGTTCCGCCGGTAGCAAACTCCATGACACAATATGGAGGGTTATTATTTGTATCTACATCAACAATTGAAACTATGTTCGGATGATGCAGGGCTTGTTGATACTTAACTTCCCTTTCAAAGCGACGCTTAATTTGATCTATAGGTACGTGAGCCAGTTGAGGGCTAGGATCTAGCACCTTCATAGCAAATAGAACTCCATATTCATTTTGGACCAAGAGAACTCGGGCAAACCCACCACGATCAATGTCTTTAATGTATGTATAGATAGCCATTTTCCTTTTCTGGACCGCTTTCAATTGCTGAATTTTAATTATACCAAGAGCCTCATGATCTTGCTTACAAGCATCCGATCAAGGATGCATTTTTAGTAGGTTAACTTTATTGTTTTAAGCTTGGTTTTTGAGCCTCCCCCCCCCCCAATCTGAACGTTTCAATAATCCGCAGAATCAATAGGGCCAGCTTCGATTGATGCTGAACATTTCAATGATCTGCAATGGTTGAAGACGTCGATTCAACTATCGCCGGGATTTCTGCCTTCCGGCGCTGCCGAACGTAATTTCATTGTCGAAAGTTGGAGTTTTTGTATCCATGGGAAGTACTTTGCTCGGCCGCTTTACACTGAGCGTTTAAAACAGGACTGGCATTTTTCCAATCAAACCCTAACAATTTTATTATCGAACAAATAGTCAGAAACCACATCCCAGACCGGCTTTCCCATATCAGCCTGCCCTACGCTGGCCCAGCCGGTAACTTTATAAGGTCTGTCCTCCGCACAAACATCTCCGTTAACCAGCCGCATGCGGCTGATCCGCCGGCCGAATTCCGCTTCGGGATCGCAGGCAAAGGTCATGCCGCCTACCCTGACCATATCGCCGCCCTGCTGATAATAAGGATCTTTGTTGAACAGATTGTCAGCAACATCCTCCAAAATCGCTTTCAGCTCCCGCCCCGTCAGGGTTCTGACATAGGTTTCAGGATAAGTAATCGCAGTCTGGTCCATGACATCCTCGAAAGTGATGGTCTGCCTAGGCAGCAACGTTGCGCCCCAGCGGAAGCCCGGCGACAGGGCGATTTGCGCATCATTGACCGCAAGCAGGGCATCCAGAATCAGCTGGTCGAACGTGCCGCAAAACGTGTCGCGCCGATAAAGCAGCTCATCAGTGATCGCCAACGGCCGCTGTAATTGCGCTAAATAAGGCCGCCTGATGGCATCGATCAGCGCCTGCATGTCCTTGTCCGGCGGCAACAGATTCGAGAATACCGGTAGCAGACGGTAACGCAGATCCCTGAGCCGGCCGGGCTGAATATCCAGATCCAGCACAGCCAGAAATTTGCCGTGGCTGCCGGCGTTCGTTACCCAGGTTGTCCTTCCGGCATTTCTGACCGGTATGGGCCTCGGCAGCGCATCATGGGTATGACCGCCGAGAATCACATCAAGCCCCGCTACGCGCGATGCCAGCTTAAGGTCGACCGGCGTGCCGTTGTGGGACAGCAGCACGACCACGTCGGCCTCATTGTCGGCCTTGATCTGATTGATGATCTGCTGCAGCTTTTGCTCCTGGATTCCGAACTGCCAGTCCGGCGTAAATTTTTTGGGATTGGCGATCGGCGTATAAGGGAATGCCTGGCCGATAACGGCAACCCTGCCCTGCCTGAAAGTCTTTATGACATACGGCTTGAATACGGCATCGGTTTCGGCATCACCGCCAAACTGCGCCTCCTCGGTCAGGGCGATATTCTGTGCGATGAATTCGCCCCGGAACCGGGCAATATTGTCCAGCACCTGCCGACTGCCGTATGTGAACTCCCAATGCCCCGTCATGATATCGACACCGAGCAGATTCGAGGCGTCGACCATATCCTGCCCTTTGGTCCATAAGGCCGTGGCCGAACCCTGCCAGCTGTCGCCGCCATCCAGCAACAGTGTATTTTCATGGCCGCGCGCCTGCCGGATCTGTTTGATTAATGTCGCCAGATGCGCAAAGCCGCCCATTTTTCCGTAAACGGCAGCCATGTCAGCGAAATCCAGATGCGTGAAGGCATAAGCTTCGGCGCTGCCGGGCTTGATGCCGTAAAAATCGAGAAATTGTCGGCCGATCAAATGCGGCGGCTTGTTCTTGTTTTCGCCAACGCCGATATTGACTGCAGGCTCTCTGAAATAGATAGGCAGCAGCTGGGCATGGCAATCGGTAAAGTGCAGCAGCGTCGCATTGCCGAATTCAGGCAGATCATACAGCTCGGCAGGTCGACCAGCGCAGCCCGACAGCCCAAGCAAGGCCAGGCATTGAAGGAAATGGCGGCGATTCATGCGCATATTAAGGGATAATGATCCGACAGTCAGGCACTTTCTGCTGCAGCAAACGCTGCAAGGTTTGCTTGGCCTCTGGCTCGCCATGCACGAGCCGGATTTCCTGCGGCTTGTTGCGCATGCGCGTGACAAAACGGACCAGCGAATCCTGATCCGCATGCGCGGAGTAGCCGTCTAACGTATAAACGCCGGCTTTGATCGTATAAAACCGGCCATCAAGCTCGACTTGGCCATGCGCCGGCCCGTTTTGCTGAATCGTTCTGCCGGGCGTGCCCTCGGCCTGAAAGCCGGCGAGCAGAATGTCCGTTCGCGGGTCTTCGATCAGGGCTTTCAGATAATTGAGCATGCGTCCGCCGCTGCTCATGCCGCTGGCTGCCAGCACGATGCATGGCTTGGCCGTGCGTTTTAAATAAGAAAGCGCATCCAGATGATCCTGATGGCTGTTGATGGTTGTTAATTGTTCAAACGACAGCGGACGGCGGCCGGCGTTGACCCTGGCGCGGGCTTCGGCATCCCAGAAGGCTTTCAGCTTTCTGTAGGCCTGCGTGAATTTGTTGGCCAGCGGCGAATCGACAATGATTTCGATCTCGCCCCAGGCCAAGCCTTTCGCCACGAGCTCATCTCGGCTGTGATGAATGATGTCTTCAAACTCATAGAGCAGCTCCTGTGTACGTTCGATGCTGAAAGACGGTATCAGGATCACGCCGCTGTTTTTCAGGCTGCGCTTGATGTGCTGCTTCAGCAGGGCTTTCCGCTGGCGGCGATTGACGTGTTTTCTGTCGCCGTAAGTGCTTTCCAGCACCAACACATCGGCTCCATAAGGCGGCTTCGGCGCCGCCAGCAAGGGCGTGTAGGGGTTTCCCAGATCGCCGGAAAAGACAATGCGCTGCCTGGCGGATGCCGTTTCGACATCACATTCGATATAGGCCGAGCCCAGAATATGGCCAGCCGGCTTGAATCTCACCCGGAGCCTGGCGCTGCCGTCTCCCGCTAACGGAACCGTCTGCCAGCTGCCATAAGGAACCGCAACGATCCGGGTCTTCAGCACGTCCAGAAATTGGCGCGCCAGCTCTTTATCAAGCGCCAGACCGACTTCCACGGCATCTTTCAGCACCAGCGGCAATAACTCGGCCGTCAATTCGGAGCAATAAATCGGCCCTTGAAAACCCGCCGCCATCAGATAGGGAATCCGCCCGACATGATCGGCGTGGCAATGCGTAATCAGCAACGCCCGCACGGACGCAATCGGAAAATCGATAGCCAGGCGGTTGTAATTGGCGCCGCCCGGCGCGGCTTCTAGGCCTTGGAATAATCCGCAGTCGATCAGCACGGAATTGGCCTGGTCGATCTGCAACTCATGGCAGGAGCCTGTCACGCCGGTGATGGCGCCATGATGCAGGATTAACGGATAGGATGAGTAATTCATGCCGACTTTCGCGACCTTGATATTAAGAAGCGATATTATGCAGGAATCAATTTTTCGGCGATATAGCGAACTTCTCCAATCCGGGCCAAGCTGCAACCTCAATGACGAAACTCAAAACCACTTGATCGCATGGATGGCCTAACACAGCTGTGCTACAAAGTTTCGGGTCGAATGAATTCGACCCTACGACTGCATAGCATCAGCTATTTTTATGGACCGGTGCGCCTTCAATAATCTGCACGCGCGGCGTGATGCCGCACACCAGCGTATAAGGAATGGTATCGGCGCACCGGGCGATTTCCTCAACAGCCAATCCCTCGCCCCACAAAGTCACTGAATCGCCGGGTTTTGCGCCCGGCTGAGTGGCCAGATCGACGGTAATCATATCCATGGATACCCGGCCGATCAGCGGCACGCGCTTGCCGTTGACCAGCACCGGCGTTCCGGGTTTGGCATAGCGCGGATAGCCGTCGCCGTAACCGATAGCCACCACACCCAGCGTCGTATTTTTCCTGCACATCCAGCCGCCGCCATAGCCGACGGTTTCGCCTTCCAGAACCGGCTTGACCGCGATCAGCCGCGAGTGCAGGCTCATGACCGGTTTGAGCCCCAATTCCTGTCCCGTGCTGCCGGGGAACGGGGAAATGCCATAAAGCATGACGCCAGGGCGCACCCAATCGGCCAGTGACTCCCTCCAGCCTAATATGCCGGCCGAGTTGGCGATGCTGCGCTGGCCGGGTAAAGAGGCCACGGTTTCATTGAACAGACGGATCTGTTTCAGCGTTTTATCGTCATTTTTATCATCGGCGCTGGCCAGATGCGTCGCCAGATTGACAGGATGCCTGAGGATGGCGCAATGCTGCAGGCGCTCGTAGACAGCAATAATATCCTTGGCCTTAAAACCCAGCCGGTTCATGCCGGTGTCGATTTTCAGCCAGGCCGTAAGGGCTGCCTGCTCTTTCCGGTCGTCGAGGATATCGAGTTGATAAAGGGAATGCAGCAGCGGTTCCAGCTGGTACTCCAGCAGATCGACCACCTCTGAGGCGCGGGTAAAGCCTTCCAGAACGGCGATCCTGTTGCCGAACCCGGCCTTGCGCAGGCGAATGCCTTCGTCGACGCGCGCCACGGCAAAGGCATCGGCGCTTTGCAGGGCTTCGGCGATGCGCAGCACGCCGTGGCCATAACCGTTCGCCTTGACGACCGCCATGACTTTGGCGCCGGGCGCGCAGCTGCGCACTTTCGCCAGATTATGCTGAAACGCATCCAAATCAAGTACCGCATAGGCTGCTGCTGTCATTCATACCCTCCCGGGTACAAGTTATTCATAGGGTTATTCATAATCGTCATCGCCATAGGGATTACCGGCGAAATTTTCAAAACGCGTGTATTGCCCGAGGAAAGTCAGCCTGACCGTGCCGATAGGTCCGTTACGCTGCTTGCCGATGATGATCTCGGCAATGCCTTTGTCCGGACTGTCCGGGTTGTAGACTTCATCGCGGTATACGAACACGATCAAGTCGGCGTCCTGCTCGATACCGCCCGATTCACGCAAATCCGACATCACCGGCCGTTTGTTCGGGCGCTGTTCCAGGTTACGGTTGAGCTGGGACAGGGCGATGACCGGCACTTCCAGTTCCTTGGCCAGCGCCTTGAGCCCTCTGGAAATATCGGAAATCTGCTGCACGCGGTTGTCGCCGCTGGCGGGCGATTGCATGAGCTGCAAATAGTCGATCACGATCAGGCCCAGCGGGCCATGCTCGCGCACGAGCCGTCTGGCCCGGGAACGCACTTCGGTCGGCGTCAGGGCCGGCGTATCGTCGATGAACAATTTGGTTTCGGCCAGCAGGTTGATCGCGGAAGTCAGGCGCGGCCATTCGTCGTCATCGAGCTTGCCGGTTCTGACCTTGTGCTGGTCGATGCGGCCCAGGGACGACATCATACGCATGGCCAATGAATCGCCGGGCATTTCCATACTGAACACTGCCACCGGCTTGTCGCCCTTGATGGCGATGTTCTCGGCCATGTTCATGGCAATCGTGGTCTTGCCCATCGACGGTCGTCCGGCCACGATGATCAGGTCGGACGACTGCAGGCCCGACGTCATCTCATCGAAATCGGCAAAGCCGGTGCTGGCGCCGGTGATGTTGCCTTCCTGTTCGAACAGCGTTTCAATCTTGTCGACGGCTGTCGCCAGCAATGTCTTGATCGACTGAAAGCCGCCCTGCCCGCGCTGCTTTTGCTCGGCGATTTCAAAAACCTGGCGCTCGGCGTTTTCGAGCAGCTCGGCCGTATCGCGGCCCTCGGGGTTAAATGCCGAATCGGAAATGTTGGTGCCGACATGAATCAACTGCCGCAATACCGAGCGGTCTCTGACGATGTTGGCATAAGCGACGATATTGGCGGCGCTGGGCGTATCTCTGGCCAGCATGCCCAGATAGGCCAAACCGCCGGCGTTTTCCAGTTCGCCTATGGCATCCAGCGCTTCGGATAGCGTAATGACGTCGAAAGGAATCTGTTTTTCGGCCAGTTGCGCGATGGCCTTGAAAATCAGCCGGTGATCTTTCCTGTAAAAATCGGTCTCTACTATTTTATCCGCGACTGAATCCCAGGTTTGATTGTCCAGCATCAATCCGCCCAGCACCGACTGCTCGGCCTGGATGGAATTAGGCGGGACTTTCAGGGCATCCAGGGCGTAATCACGGTCATAAGAATAATTTTCGGGCATAATCCACAGCGCTAAAAATGTTAATCAAAGGTGCTTACTCAAGGACAGGCGAGTCTGAAAACTTCAGACAATGCGCGGAAAAAATAATAAAGAATAGCCAAAATAACGATAAGGTAGCGAGAGGGCTGATTGTCAGTGATAGCCTGTGCCATATCATTGAATTTCGACATTTCCTTCTTTGAAGAAAGGGATATTATAGACCAGTTTGGCCTCATGCACTTACCGAATTATTTGCCGGAAACACTCTGCCTTCTTTGTTCATCACCGGTCTTCAAGCCTATCCGTCAGCAAAATACGCAGAGTTTAAGGCTTGCCGCTTAAAATAGTTTTAATCGATTAAGGGGCGCTACATGAAAGCCGGCGATGCCGAGGTTGCCGAACGGACGGCAGCCTCCACGGTCAATAACTTAACCGATCCCGTTCAGATAATCGCCATGCCCCATTCATTGCCGTTATTGCCCTATCAACCTTCAGACCTCGCCGACCGGCTATTGGCTGGCGGACAGCGGATTTTGCTGTGCGGAGAAACCGGCATCGGCAAGTCCACACTGACCGCCGAGCTGGCGCGCATCATCGCCTCTCACGGCCAGGACTGCTTCTGCATTACTGCCGATCCCGGATCGCCCGGCTTCGGCCTGCCCGGCACCGTGTCTCTGGGGCAATGGCGGGCGTCCGGCTGGCGCGTGCTGGCCTTTGAAGCCCTGTGTACGCTCGATGCGGGCCGTTTCCGCCTGCCGCTGATAACGGCCGTAAACAGGCTGATCATTCAAGCACCGCCCGGCTTGCTGCTGATCGATGCGCCGGGCGTGATCCGGGGCATTGCCGGCTCGGAGCTGCTGACCGGCATGGTCGAATTATTGAATATCGATACCGTACTGATGCTGGGGCGGCAGTCCAAACAGGTGCCGCTGCTGAACGAGCTGCTGGCGCTGCCGGTTCGCGTCATGGCGGTTCATGCCCATCCCGAGGCTCGCCGGCCCGGCAAAAAGGCGCGGGCCCGAAACAGAACCGGGACATGGCGGGCCTATCTCGACACCGCGCATGAAACAACGTTGAACCTGTCCGGCATCCGGCTGACCGGCGCTCCGCCGCCCGTTGATGTGCCCGACGCCTGGCCGGGCCGCCAATGCGCCTTCATCGACGCCGGCCGTACCGTGTCCATCGGCGAGATCGTCGCCCTACAGGACGGGAAGCTAAACGTCCGACTGCCTGCAGCCTCGGCAACAACCGATATTTTGCTGCTGCGCGATGCGCGCACCGAAAAAAACGGCCTGCTCGGCAGCGCCGAACCGTTTTCATCCAGTGCGCTGCAATACCTGCCGCCGACCGATGCCCTGCCTTATCCAACAGCCAACTACAGCGGCGGCCCGCGCCCGGTTGCCAAACTGATCGGTGCCTATGCAGCGCTGGTCAATGGCGTCTTCGACGATCCGCTGCTGCATCTGCGGTTGCGCCAGCAACAACGAAGCCTGCTGTTCGATCTGGGCGATTCGGGCAGGCTGCAGGCCCGCATTGCCCATCAAGTCAGCGATGTATTCATCAGCCATGCCCATATCGACCATATCGGCGGCTTCCTCTGGCTGTTGCGTTCCCGCGTCGGCGGATTTCCCGTCTGCCGATTGTTTGGTCCGCCCAGCTTGATCGGCCACATTCAAGGGCTGATCAATGGATTTCTCTGGGACCGTATCGGTGATACCGGACCGGTTTTCGAAATCGCCGAAGTGCATGGCAACCGGTTGCTGCGGGCCCGCCTTAAGGCCGGTTTTCAAGACCGTGAAGATTTGCCGGAAATCCGCATCACTGACGGCCTGCTTGTCGACGATCCGCTGTTCAGCGTCCGCACGATCACGCTCGATCACGGCACACCGGTGCAGGCATATGTCTTTGAGAGCAAGGCCAGACTCAATGTGGACCAGACCGCTCTGAAAGCGCATGGCCTGAGCGCCGGCCCCTGGCTTAACCGGCTCAAGCAATGCCTAGCCGAAGGCGATAAAGAAGCGCAGATTCTCTTGCCCGACCATACCACCCGGAAGGCGGCAGAACTCGGCGCCCGGCTCGTGACCGTCACGCCCGGCGAAAAACTGGTCTATGCGACCGATCTGGCCGACACGGAAGCCAATCGAAGCGCCCTGGCCGCCTTGGCCCGCAATGCCGACATCTTGTTCTGCGAATCCGCTTTTCTCGAAACCGACCGCGAGCAGGCGCGCAGGACCGGCCATCTGACGACACAGGCCTGCGGCCGGATCGCAACCGCCGCCGATGTCCGGCAACTGGTGCCGTTCCATTTTTCCAGGCGTTATGAAACTTGCCTCGAAACGGTTTATCAGGAACTGACCGACGCTTGCTCGCGCGTCGTCATGCCGCCGAAGGACAGCCTGCAAGACATCCGCAAACAAGCTTGAAGCGTCGTTACGGCAATCATTAAAAACCACGAAGGCCGCGAAGTTATCTATTTTTTCTTCGTGATCTTCGTGGTAAAAACCTTGCTTAACATCACTGAATGACTGCGTTATAACCTATGACTTTCAAATCCCCGAACCCTCAGGGCAAAGGACTCGTTCCGGTTCTGGAAAGCCTGATGCAGACCAGAAAAAACCTGGCCGTTCCCGCCAAGGACATCCTGCAGATAGCCAATGAACTGTTCACCTCGCTTTTCGTGCTGAACAGCCGGATCAAGTTCAAACCGGCCGTCGGCCAGACTTACTGGCTGTACCGGAAGGATGGACTGTATGGGCTTTCTCTGATCGCGCCTGAAGAGTGGTCGTCTTCAAAATACGGCCAGTTTATCGGCGACTGCAAATTGCAAACGGATCTGACCTGGACGCTGGAATTATCGGAGCAATGCCGGGTCGACCGGCAGCTCATGGCGGAAATCACGCAGCAGCGCGAGCGCTTCGATCAAAAACTGAAAACGGCTGAATACATTGACGACATACTGCCTGTTTACATAGAGTCCTTGCCTTTCTATTCGCGCGTGCTGGCTTCGGCGCTGGCCCATTCCCTAGGACAATCCATGCAAAAAGGCGGGATTAGCGGACTGAGTTTTAATCAGGCGCGAAGAAAGATGTTGCCAGCCCAAACACAATCGCCCTAAATGATTGTCTGCTTTTTTAATGATTACTTCAGGCATTCGTAAATAAGTTATGTATCAGTTTCGTTGGGAATGAGAGCGAGCAAATCCGTGACTCCGACATCGACGCCGGCTTGCGAGAGAAGAGTCGTCGCCTGGCCGCGATGGTGGGTTTGATGGTTGAAGAAATGCATGACAAGGCTGAAAAAGTTCTTCTGCGCAGGTATGCCTTTCATATTTGAATAACTCAGGGCGTAGTCCAGGTCGTGTTCATCAATGGAATGTACCCATTCGATGATGGCCTGATCAAGCGATTTCCTGTGTTCTGAAAGGCTTTGAATGTCTGCAAAGAGCATCTGATCAAGGCTTGTTGGGGTTGGCAGATCTCGTATCATATCGAGCGCTGCATAATTGGCGGGATGGGCTGCGAAGCGCTTCAGCCAAATGGTGTCTGCAACGGCTAAATGGTTAAGTGTTCCGAGAATGGAGCCGAAGAATGCTTTTCTATTGGCATTAAGCGCTGCGATGGGCAAGTTTATGGCAGCCTCATACAGTTTGGCATTCATCCATTCGTTGTACTCCGCCATCAGGCAGATAGGGTCGGTACGGCTCACAGAGATTCTCCTAAAGCAAATAACATTCGACATTAAGCCGAACCGCAAGGCAGTATCGGCTTGAATGACTTGGCTGTGCTACCACTTCATAAAAGGCGGCGGGCTTAACGGGTGCTCGGAGAACCAGTCTGTTGCACCTTGCATGAGAAATCTATGAAATCCGCTGTTCGGTATGGCTTTCTTGACCTGCCTGATATAGCGCCTTGGAAGTCCGAATGTGAAAAAACCCAGTGAGAAATCAATGAGATCGCCCTTTCGAAACAGCTCAACCAAGGGATAACGCTCATCGCCATAACTACGTACTTTATGGTGAAATTCGACCATTAAGCCGATTTCATCAGACCAAGCCTGAAGCCCTGCATTGGATAGATACTGTTTTGCCTGGGCAACCGACGGAGGGATATAGTCCATCGTATGGTCTGACCAGATGCCAATATCGTGGAAGCATGCCGCGATAGCCAGTTTTGATTTTTCTTCTTCTGTGCAGGAATGGAGCGCCAGGCAGAAATTGAACACGCGATATACATGTCCTCTATAGCCAGGGTAGTCATCCCCGATCCTGCTCTTCCACTCCGAAAGAATCTCCTCGATGAGAGGGTGTTTTGTCTCAATGCTCATGCAAATTCCCTTTATAGATAATTAAAAAATTCCGCGTATCTTCTCTGCTTTTGACACGAAAAGCAACGTAGTTCTGACGCTAGCAAAAAATTCACAAGCGTTTCATCATTCGAACTGATCCGAAACCGGAACAAGATTATTAAAAAATTGCTCGGTGCAATTAGCCCAGGAATAGTTCAAGGCGTAATCTCGACAGTCTTGCGCATCTAATTGCAAAGCCTCAGTGATAGCCTTTTTTAAATCATGATCAAGCTTCCCTACATTATCGCTGGCAATCACATCCATAGGCCCTCTTACCGGAAAAGCCGCAACAGGGATGCCGCTGGCTAACGCCTCCAGCATGACAATGCCAAAAGTATCGGTGAGACTAGGAAAAACAAATACATCCGCGGCAGCCATATAGTTGGCCAGGTGATCACCAGTTTGAAAACCGACAAAAACCGCTTCAGGAAATCTGGCTTTGAGTTCTTTCAGCAGCGGCCCATCCCCTACCACAATTTTTGTTCCTGAAAGGTCCAAAGATAAAAAAGCGCCGATGTTCTTTTCAACAGCGACTCTTCCGACAAACATCGATATGGGGCGAGACAGTGATAAGAAAGCTTTATCCCTTGGATAATAAAGACCGGTATCCACGCCGCGCGACCAACGAACCATGCTGTTTTTAAACCCTCTGGCAATCAGATCCGATTCTACCGAAGGCGAAGCCACCATGATCTTTCTTGCCGGCGCATGAAACCAGCGCAGAAAGCCGTAGCCCCACGAGACAGGAATTTTAAAGCGCAAATTGACGTATTCTGCAAATAAGGTATGGAACGACGTGGTAAATGCCAGATTCCGGCTAAGGCAATACCGCCGCGCCGCGATTCCCAATGGCCCTTCCGTGGCGATATGAATGCGTTGAGGCTTGAACTCATCCAGCTGGGTTTTCAATTTTTTATAACAGCCAAGCGCCAACCGGATTGAAGGATAAGTCGGGCAGGGAACGGTCTTGAATTGATCCGGGGTAATGAGCTTGATCCGATGTCCCGATCGCTCCAAGCTTGCGCAGGTGTTTGATATGGTCGTCACAACGCCATTTATTTGTGGATGCCACGCATCGCTGATAAACGCAATTCTCAATGTCATAAAGTTCCCGGATGTTATCTGCCCATAGCCGCCAACTGTGCAGGTCTTTAGACTGAAACTATAGATTTCTAGTCAAAAACGTAAGTTGCAAAATTTCAATGCTATAGCGTGAATATGACCGTTTAATGAAAATCGTGTCGGTAAAATTTTTTATGCAGGAATAAAGAGGCGACCTGATCTCGCGTAGTTATTTGAAGGCAAGATTTGCCGAATGCACAAAAAGCACGGCCTCGATCCTCCCTGATTCTTCCGGAAAACATGGCTCATGCGGACCGGCCTGAGTGCAATGGCATGAAAAAGGCTATGAATAATGTCCTTACCGTGCTGGCTCTTTTTGGGCCGGCACGCACTGCGACTCGGTACAAGGCACCTGCGCCAACGACAACACCAGCGACATGCAGGCCCGGCGGTACCTGCACGTCAAGTCCAGAGATACTACAAAGTCTTCAGAAACTCGATCAGATCCCAACGCTCGTCATCGGCAAGATCGGTTCCGTAGTAATGCCCCGTGTTCAAATTGCCCGGCAGGCTCGCATCGAACCTGAAGGCATGCTGGCCCGGTTTCGAACGAAAACCGACTGCTTGCGGATCAAACTCGTGGCTTCCTACATAGAACATTTTCCGACGTTCACTAGGCGGCAGCAGCAATTGATACAGATTCGGCACCGAACCGTTATGGAGATACGGCGCGGTTGCCCAGATGCCATCCAGCGGACGGGCGCGATAGGCAAGCAGATTTTTCGGCTTATACGGAGGCAAGCCCTGCGCCTTGAGCCGGTAGCCGATCAGCTCGGCTTTTTCCGCGGGGCTGAACGGCGGATAGGCATCGGCGATGCCGCTGGATACGGCCATGCCGACCAGTGTCGACAACAGCACAGGCGCTGGAAGTTCCGTAGCTCCGGTGAAAGGCGCCGGCAGTAACGGCGCCAGACTGCCGGTGTTCGCTTTGCGGGTGGCAAAGTTTAACGATGTTGCCGGATCGGTGCCGATCTCGTTGAGAGGGGTCATTCGCGTTTCGATAAAGCTGACACCGAATAAGTTCTCGTCCGACGGCGTCATCGGATAGAGCCCGTTCGCATCCGGCAATGAATGACAGGACTCGCAGCTAGGCTCGCCGCCGCGCGATGCCGAATATAACACGCGCCCGCGGGCGGCCTTTTCGCTATCGATCGGGCCCAGCGCCAATACCGGCCATTTCGGCGATGTCAGGCTGCCCACCCGTTTCTCCAGTTCAAACAGCTCTCTCGGCCTTGCCGTGCTCTTGCCCAACTCGGCAAGCGAACCGGTCAGATTGACGTGCCCGAATACGCCCAGCACCTCCCCGACATTGCGGCCAAACGGATTATTGGCCGATCCGTTCCATTGAACCCAGTCCAGCCGCGGCGAGGTCCACAGGAATGGATAACTGACCGGCGCATCGGGTGCGCGGACATTGTCCGGCTGTTGCAGATCGCGGCCAAAGACTTCGTTCATGATGATGCCGAACGCATCGACGCGGCCATAACCGTATGGATGCGTGGGCGTGCTGCGCGCGTCGTACTGCTCCAGCCAGGTCAGTTGGTCGGATACTCGCGCCTGCAATGCAGCCTTGGCAGCGCCTGTGGGATCGGTCAATATAGCCTGGGCGAAGCGATCGAATTTCTCCGGCTGTTCCAGTGTCACACGCAACGCCTGGATCAGGCGCTTCAAAAACATGGTGAAATCGCCCAGCGTCGGCGCGCCATCGATGCGGATAGTCTGCCCCCGATAACGGATTTCGCCGGTATGACAGGCGGCGCAAGTCATGCCGACCCAATCCTCGCCATTGTCTACCGGTTCCCTGGCGAATCCGATCGGCAATCCATCTGGGTTGCTGGGCGTATAGGGCTCGTCATCGGCAAGGTAACCGAACTGCTCGATGTATTTTGGGTTGATGAACAGCTCGTCTTTATCCGGCTGTTCCAGCGCCAGAAACCACTCATAGGGCAGAAGGTAAGATCCTTGCGGCGTGAAATAGAAACTGCGCCGTTCTTCGTCATTCCAGTTTTGATTCAGGTAAAAAGGAGCATTCAGGTTATGGTTGTCCTTACCTGCATTATCCGCCTCAGCCACCGAAACTCCGGCTTGGCCCAAGCCGGACACCAATGCGGCGAAAAGGCCGATTTTAAAATTATGAAATTGCATGTTTGATCCTCGATCATGTGAAATCAGTCAACAGCCATACGAAGCATGGCGGACAAACGAGTCCAGAATCTGAAGCAGAAATGCTTGGAGGATGGAAAATAAGAAATTCAGTTGTCCGTTACGCCCAGCGGCGGCCGATTATGGGCACCCGATGACACAGTGTCAATAAATGATGACTATAAGCATGAGCAATGACTGACAGCGACGATGGGAACAGCCACTCCATCTCGGCAGCGGTCTTGGCATGGCTCAAAATATTTTTACAGTTCTGCATTTCAGCCTGATCTCAGATGCTCAGCAATCACTCCAGCGTTATTTCGAGAGTTGAAACTGGCTCATCCTGGCCGATAGCGGCTAATCGAAACCTTAAATAACCAGGGCTTACGCAAGCCTGTTTGAAATTTAGAATGATCAATTCTGCTCTTTGCCCTTATCTCAAAAGCGATTTGGCAGTAAGATTACCGCCCTGATACTACACCAGGTGTGGATACGAAGAAACATGAGGAAACGCAAGAAAAATACAAATCAAACCGATCTATTCGAGTTGGTGGCGCATCTGGAACAGTTGGAACAAATAAGCTCCGAACTAAAGATGGTCGAATCGTTGGGTCAGATGGAGTTGAGCACAATCGTTGAAAAACAGATTGACTGGGTGGAGTTGGAAGAAACTTGAATATAGATGCGAGGCTCGGCTAGATACTGAAGCAATGCACTTGCGGCAAGGTCATAATTAAGCAACAGTTGAAAAGAGGAAATATCGCTATCTCCCCTTCCTTAGTTATCCTAATTATTCAACAAGTTGTATCTCTTCTGAGTCTTGTGCGGACTCGCAAGTGAAAGGAGTGCGATTGCAGACGATGGTAGACGCTTGCGCGGTGGCCGGACCTGGACGGAATCTGGCGCTTGATACGGCGATTTGGAACGTCTGAGGTGTACCATCGCAATCTATTGCTGCCTGATCCAAATCGCCACTTCCAATAGTAACATTGGACCTAGTACTCAGTCAGCCTTGTTTTGTCGGATAAGCATCCCCATATACTGAAATTTTGTATGGGGAACGACAAGCATGGCGAAGAAATACCTAGTGCGCCTGACGGCGGATGAACGTACATATTTACAAGGCTTAATTCATAAGGGCAAAGTAGCGGCCTATAAAAGGCTCCATGCTGAAATTTTGCTCAAAGCGGATAGCATGAATTAGGTGAACAATGGCAGGACAGCCGAATCAGTGAAGCTTTTGGCATTTCAACGCGGACGATTGAACGGGTAAGGCAGCGCTTAGTGCAAGAGGGGCTAGAGGCCGCCCTCAATCGAGCTAAACCTAGTCGAGTCAGAAATCGGGTGATTGATGGCGAAAATGAAGCCCATCTCATCGCATTAGTCTGTGGAGATGCTCCGGCTGGCCGTAGTCGTTGGTCCTTGCGTTTGCTGGGACAGCGCATGGTGGAACTGGGCTATGTGGAAAGCGTATCGCACGAAACCGTTCGGCAAACTTTAAAAAAACGAATTAAAACCCTGGCAAACTAAAGAATGGTGCATTCCTGCACAGCAGAATGCCGAATTTGTCTGCGCCATGGAAGACATACTGGACGTGTATCAACGGTCCTACGACGAAACCCATCCGTTGATCTGCATGGACGAAAGCAGCAAGCAACAGCTTAAAGAAGTGCGACCGTCCATACCGGCCAAGCCCGGGTCGGTGGAGAAATACGATACAGAATACGAACGTAACGGTGTCAGTCATCTGTTCATGTTCTTTGAACCGCTGGCAGGCCAACGCCATGTGGCGGTCACCGATCAACGCACGGCAGTGGACTGGGCACACCAAATTCAACACCTGGTGGATGGGCTTTATCCTCAGGCCGAGCGTATTACCCTGGTCATGGACAACTTAAATACGCACACTGGCGCCTCATTGTATAAGGCTTTCTCGCCTGAGCAAGCGAGGAGAATCCTGGATAAGCTGGACATCCATTACACGCCCAAGCATGGCAGTTGGCTCAATATGGCGGAAATCGAACTGAGCATCTTGTCCCGCCAATGTCTGGATCGACGCCTTCCCGACCAGGAGACATTGAAGCAGGAGGTCGCTGTCTGGCAAGAAAAAAGAAATGCCAGGGCTCGCCCTATGGACTGGCGCTTTACCACTGAAGACGCTCGGATAAAATTGAAAAAACTTTACCCGACATTACAAAAATGACTGAGTACTAGTATGTTGAATGATTATCCCAGTTGTGCCAGCGAGGAAACTATTGGCACCCAAATCACAAGTGATCTCAACTGACATGACAGCGGCCCTCCCGACAAGGCGAGCTTCATCTACCACATCGATAGTCGTCACCGCAGTCGCTAGGGTGGGAACTGATAACGCAACCATACCAAGGGCTAATGCAGGGACGAAACTAATACGTTTGTTCATTGCTTTTTTCCTCTTAAGTTAACCTGAGTTCGGGATAAGAAAAAGAAGCAGGTTTTTGTTATAAAAAGAGAAAATAAGTTTTCGACGCTAACTTTCTCAAACAAAAAACCTGCTACTGATAAACTAAACAACCACCCGCTCAAGCGGGTGGGTTCGAATAACGGACTGAAAGTCCGGATACGCGTCGACTAAACGACGCGTCTTAATCCGGCTCCATTTTAAAATTATCGTTTGGGTTA
>NZ_JAZHOC010000024.1:0-9989 GCF_036553575.1 Methylobacter sp. Wu1
AATCAGGTCCGGCATTAATACCCATTTCCATAGACTGACATTGACGCATTGGTTTTATAGCCGCGTCTCGAACCAGTCCAAGTATTGGGCAAGTCCTTCAGCGCATTGCGGCCAGTGCTTTTTTCCAGCAAACCTTTACCCGATCCTACTCGGTCCAGGAATCCGACTTCCCCGTTTGGTCCCATGATCGCGATCCAGTAAGGTTTGTCTGCGGTCACAGAGGCGCCGGCAATCGAAACCGCGTTCCATGCATCAGGCTTAACCGTATTCAACTTGCCTTGAGCAACAAGAGCGCCAGGATGCCCTTTATTATCCTTATAGATGCCTGCAACCAATTGTGTCGCAGTTGTGCTGGCGTCCAGATAAACCTTCACTTGAGTTAGCACACCGGATTTCTTGGATACAGTCTGGTACGCTTGTGCAGTGCCTTGAGGTACGTATTCGACCCAAGGTTCTTCGTTTTTATCACCCATGACAAATTTCGGCGGATTTGAAACACTGATTGCAGTCTTCAAGTTGTACTGGACTTCCGCAGCGCTCAAGGCTCGATTATAAATTCGCACTTCATCGATAAGGCCCTTGAAATAGGCTCCCCAAGTACTGTTTCCTCCGATGCGCAGTTCGCCGTTGGATGCTTGAATCAGGCTTTTTTCTGCGCCTTTGGCGACTTCAACGCCATTCATATAAAGCCGTCCGTATTGTCCATCATAGGTCACCACAAGGTGGGTCCATTGGTTCATTGGCAGCGGGTTCGGGCCGGGGAGAACATGGTATTGTCCGTCATAAATTCCAGCAGCCGGTACATTAGCATCGGCATTAAGAAGGCCGTAGACTGCGCCACCGGATTGTTCCTTCGCAATCAACGCTTTTTCGCCAGCCTGAGACTGTGGGTTGACCCATGCCTCGAGAGTCATGCTGGTTGAAAGATCCAATGATGGGCTGTCTTTGATCGTGACCCAATCATTCACGCCGTCAAACTGCAGTGCTTGTCCATAACGGCCTTTGGCGATTCTGGCGGCTTCCCGAATAGTGCCATGATTGCCTTTGCCCGAGGCATCCGCAACCGTATTGCCGCTGGCCTCTTCAAATCCGTAGGCTGCCACCAAGCCATTATTACGGGTAACCTGGCCGGTAGTGCCTCCATTAGTCGCTCCTGCAGTGCCTCCGCTAGTGGCTCCATTAGCCGCTCCGCTAGTGGCTCCATTAGTGGCTCCGCTAGTAGCTCCATCAGCTGCCCCGCTAGTGGCTCCATTAGTGGCTACGGTAGTTTTTGCCGTGGCCGGTATTGTCTTACTGACTTCATTGGAGTAAGCGCTCTCGGTCTTCCGGGCCGAATCATAGGCCTTCACGGCGGCATAGTATGTGGCACCTTCTTTCGCTCCCGATATTGTGAGCGCGGTCTTGTTGCCGACATCAATACTCTCGGTGTACTTGCCGCTGCTCGGACCGTAGGAGACGATATAGCCGCCGACATTGGGGGACGGGCTGGCATCCCAGGCCAGATTCACGCTGGCTGCGAAAGGTTGGCTGCTGAACAGCAACAGGGCGAGTCCAGCGGGTCCAGGACGCAGAAAAAGCTTGCGTGAAGAGGTGTTTTTTAAATAACTGTTCATAATTGTTTCCATGGCCCTCTTAAATTATAGGAATCGGGCTTAAGGTTAATAGATGACTTTAAGATGTTATGGGGAAGATCAACTAAACGGATACAAGCTAGTCTTGTTTTTCTTTTTTGTGATAAAGGCGAAAAATAGAATTCGAAACAGCAAAGGAGCTATTTAAAAAATCACGCTAGCAAGTTGAGCATCAGTCCAATGATAAGTGTTTGTACTAATGGATATTCGTACTAAACGGCCGGATAATAAAACTGAATTTGTTACTTATCATCACTTATGGCCGTAACCTAGACGCCAATGGGATTGAAGGCTTACGCCACTCATCCAACTGGCTGTATGATCCCCATGAACCCAACATGTTAAAAGCTTCTAAAAGCGCTAATTGAGTTAAAAAAGATGTAAATATTTTTTCCTCTTTGTAACTAAAGCAGGACTAATAGTAAGCAGCATTAATTAAAACTCTCTTAAATCTACGTAAAATTACTTAAGTAGAAACACCTAATAAAATAGGTTAATGAGGCAATCAGCCAAGCCAATCCCAAGCCACAAGCGCTGAGGAGGCTATATTGGGTTGCCAATCCATTCAGGAACTGGTCATGTTAATGAAGTTTCAACCTCAATCAGGGCAGCTGATGCCTAAATTTTTCCAACAGTTTGTTACCGAAGTCTTAAGCGCGGCTATTTTTGGGAAAGATTGGCGGTTACAAAGAATTAACTGTTAAGAAAAGCCGGATTGTTGGATAAGACTTTCAATTTTTGAGAGCTTAATGGATAGGGAAGGGTAGCTTTCGAAATATTAAAAGTCGGATAGTAGACATGTTCAGGAAGAGAAAATCATTATGAACCATTATCTTGTAAACATTTTCTCGCGCGAGCAGTTTCCGTGCTTTGGATTGGTCGGACTCGCCCTGTTGTTCAGCAGCCAGCTTTTCGCAGCCAGCGTGAATCTGGCCTGGGATGCCAGCCCGTCCCCCAATGTCGGCGGTTATATCGTCTCCTACGGCCCGAGCAGCGGCAAGTACAGCTCAAACATTGATGCCGGCAACAAGACCGCGCTCACGGTGTGCGGATTGCAAGAAGGTCAAAAGTATTATTTCGTGGTGAAGGCCTATGATTCGGCCGGGAAGACCGAGAGCGCTTACTCCAATGAAGTCAGCAAAATAGTTCCTATTAAGGCGACGCTCATGGCGGATTTCACGACCAGTACAACCAGCGGCGCTCCAGGTTTAGTAGTGAACTTCACACCTGTCAGCAGCGGGACAATCATAAGCTGGCAATGGGATTTTCCAGGTTCCCTCACGCCTTCCGTAACCAACACGACTGCTGAAGTCGTCATTGCGACTTACCCTAATCCAGGAATGTATAGCGTAAGTCTGACATTGATCGGACCAAATGAAAGTGTCACCAGGACTAAGAGGAACCTGATTACCGTGGAGGCCAAGTGAGGAACTACCGGGGAAATCAAGTGAATGTCTGACGGACCTAATCAAGGAAAACATTTCAAGCTAGGGATCAGATGAGTTATATGGCTACACTAATGAGGTACATATAAGATGGATTTAGAAAAGATAAGCTATCCAATAGTGCTGGCTTGCGACGAGGCGTATGCTATGCCACTGGCAACTACTCTCAGGTCGATTGTAGAGGCGAATCAAAATAGCTGGCCTCTTGATTTTCACGTTCTCGCGAATGGCCTTTCTGACAATACACGACGAAAAGTTTTAAACTCCTTGCCCAAGGGATCTGCGTCGATCCGTTGGGTTCCAGTGGACTTGGAGCTTTTCCGGAAGTTCTATACCATGTCACATGTTTCCAAAATGACTTATGCGCGTTTTGTAATTCCCGAGATCTTTCCTGACTCCGTATCGAGAGTATTGTATCTGGACGCGGATATCCTCGTTCTCGATGATCTGGGGTCACTGTGGGAAACGCCTCTTGAAGGATTCATTGTGGGGGCCGTGCTAGACGGCATGGATTCACAGATTAAGCGGAGAGAGCCAGATCTCAAAGATGTACCTCGAGTCCGAGACTACTTCAACGCTGGCATCCTTCTCATTGATCTCCAACGCTGGCGGAAGGAGCAGATCTCAGAGAAAGCACTGGAATATCTCAATCTGTATCCCCATTCGCCCTATTCGGATCAAGACGCTCTTAACGTCGCTTGCGACGGCTTATGGAAAAAGTTGGATCCCCGATGGAACTTTCAGGATTATTACGAAAAACAAAGGCTCTTGGATATTATTCCCGAGCAACGGCCTGGGATTGTTCACTTTGTGTGGAAGTCGAAGCCCTGGAATGCAAGCATGCCCAACTTGAATGCTTCCTTCTACGATGCCTTTCGAAGTCGAACTTGCTTTGCTCGCACTCCCTTGGATAAGTTATTGGATACGCTTCAAGGCTATTGGCATCAATTGAAAGGCATTCTGAGACAATATCCTTTTTTACGGAACATTTGGAACAAAATTAGAGGTTCTGTTGCGTTAGCAAAGAGAGTGTAGGGTGGCTAGGGACACTCGTTACCGAGCGCCACCGGGTCATGTAATGATCAACAAAAACCGGACACCTGTTCAGGCAGCGTTTCTATAAAACTCCCGCTCGAACTCGATCGGGGATTGATAGCCCAATGTTGAGTGGGATCGGCGGCCATTGTAAAAAGCCAAATAGTCGATCACGCTCAGTTTCGCCGCTTCTTTAGTTTTGAATTTTTCGTAGTTGAGCGGCTCATGCTTCAAACTGCGAAAAAATCGTTCGGTCGGCGAATTGTCCCAGCAATTGCCTTTACGACTCATGGTTTGTTCCATGCCCATGACTGCCAGATGTTGGCGATATTCCCGACTTGCATACTGGCTGCCACGATCAGAGTGATGCAGCAGGTCGGGCGGCGGTTTACGTCGCCAGAAGGCCATTTGCAAGGCTTTGACACAGAGTGAGGTTTATACGTCTTCTGTTGCGCCTGAATAAACCCGTACTTTATTCGGCTTCTTTCGCAAAGAAGAGGGCGGCCTTTCTTAATATTTCGCGCTCCATCCGCAATTGTTCATTTTCCTTGCGTAACCGGATCAATTCATCTTGATCCGCCAGATTCAAACAGGATTTTTTCGTAGCCGATTCCTTGCCCGAAGGCTTGCGTTCTGCTCGCACCCAGTTGCGATATACCCAAATGATCGACGGCTTGTTGCTGACTGTAGCCTTTTTCAAGAACTAGCTTGGCTTGCACCTTGTTTGAATTCCAGACTGTATTTGGGGCGCTTGTGTGTTTTGTCGTTCGTCATGATCACCTCTACTGACAGTATAAAGTCTGCCTTTAGAAATGTCCGGTTTCATTAAACCATTTCAATAGCCGAGGGATTGCCAAGATCGGGCGTCACTTTTTTAAGCAGTGTTATCATTTCCTTGTGCGCGTCATCGCCAAGCAAAGGCAGAGGGCCTCCGCCATGGGAAAGGTATAAAACCGAGCCCCCTTGGAACACTGTTTGATTTGCCGCTCATGATAGCCGGGGTTACTTAATTTTTTCGATCGTGAAGCGCTGGTAACGGTGGGCAAAATCAAACGGCACACGCCGAATGACGTTCATCGCGCGTGCTGCGTCCGTATCGCCGGGCGCATAGATCAGCAAGAACGCGGAGCCTTGCTTGGCGGCTTCCAGATGGGCTTTCACCGCTTCATCACTCCAGCCCAACCGCGCCAGAAAGCCCTTATTATCAGCAAGATTACGTTGTGCCGCATCAGCCACTTCTTTGCATGTATAAAACTCGCAATCGGCCTGGTCATACCCGCCGGCCATGAGATCCCGCTGTACCTGCCGCGCATCTTCCTGGTTCGGAAACGCGACGACAAGATAGCCGAGCGGATAAAATATACCGAAATCGGTGCCTGGTCTATTCTCTGTTGTCTGATTGCGCATGACTCATCCTCTCTCGATAGCGTTACATTGAAGGTTTCGCTTTGGAAAGCATCAGCTAATCTGACAGTAGGCATGGGCGCTTAGTTTCCATTGAATCCTGGCTGGCTGACGCCAAGCCATGCCGGTCATTCGAAAAATCGCTTCAGATAAACACCGGTATGCGAGGCCGGATTTTCCGAAACCTGTTTCGGCGTGCCTTCGGCCACCAGCGTACCGCCGCCGTCGCCGCCTTCAGGACCCATATCGATGATCCAGTCTGCTGTCTTTATGACGTCCAGGTTGTGCTCGATGACGATGACCGTATTGCCGTGATCGCGCAGGGTATGCAAAACCGACAGCAACTGCTTGATATCGTGGAAGTGCAGGCCCGTGGTCGGCTCATCGAGAATATATAAAGTTTTGCCGGTATCGCGTTTGGAAAGTTCCTTGGCGAGTTTGACGCGTTGCGCCTCGCCGCCGGACAGGGTCGTCGCATTTTGCCCCAAAGTGATGTAGCTCAGGCCGACTTCGGTCAGCGTGTCCAGTTTGCGGGCAATGGTCGGAACGGCGCTGAAGAAGGCGGCCGCGTCCTCGACGGTCATATCCAGCACTTCATTGACCGTTTTGCCTTTGTAGCGTATTTCCAGTGTTTCGCGGTTGTAACGCTTGCCATGGCAGATGTCGCAGTTGACGAAGATGTCGGGCAGAAAATGCATCTCCACTTTGATGACGCCGTCGCCTTTACAGGCTTCGCAACGGCCGCCCTTGACATTAAAGCTGAACCGGCCCGGCGTGTAGCCGCGCGAGCGCGCTTCGGGCGTAGCCGCAAACAGTTCCCGTATCGGCGTGAACAGGCCGGTATAAGTGGCCGGATTCGAGCGCGGCGTGCGGCCGATCGGGCTCTGGTCGATATCGACAACCTTGTCGAAATAATCCAGCCCTTCAATGGCATCGCAAGGCGCCGGAACGGCGCCTGCACGGTTGATCAGACGCGCCGCATGACAATACAGCGTATCGTTGACCAGTGTGGACTTGCCGGATCCGGACACGCCCGTGACACAGGTCAGCAAACCGATAGGGAAGGCGATATCGACATTTTTCAGGTTATTGCCGCGCGCGTTGCGTATGACGATTTGTTTATCTTTATCAACGGCCGTCAGCGAATCGGGTACGGTAATTTCGATTTTGCCCGATAAATACTGACCCGTCAGAGAATCTTTATTGGCGAGTATGTCTTCCAGCGCGCCTTGGGCGATGACGCGCCCGCCGTGGACGCCGGCGCCGGGGCCGATATCGACGATGTGGTTCGCCGAGCGTATGGCATCCTCGTCGTGTTCGACCACAATCACGGTATTGCCCAGATCGCGCAGGCGGAACAAGGTATTCAGCAGGCGCTGATTGTCGCGCTGGTGCAAGCCTATCGACGGCTCGTCCAGCACGTACATGACGCCGACCAGTCCGGCACCGATCTGGCTGGCCAGGCGTATGCGCTGCGCTTCGCCACCTGACAGCGTTTCGGCGCTGCGGTCCAGCGTCAAGTAGTCGAGCCCCACGTTGACCAGAAATTCCAGGCGCTCCTGAATTTCCTTGACGATTTTTCCCGCAACTTCGCCACGTTTGCCGGTTAATTTAAGGTGCTTGAAAAAATCCAGCGATTTGCGGACAGGGAAGCGCGTCAGATGATGAATCGGTAAATCTTCAACGAAAACATTTCTGGCCGAGATGTTAAGCCGCGCGCCGCCGCAGACATTGCAGATCCTGTTGGACAAATACTTCGACAGCTCTTCCCGGACCATCTGCGAATCGGTTTCATGATAGCGCCGCTCCATATTGGCGATGATACCTTCGAAGCTATGACGCCTTTTCTTGGCGCCGCCGGTGCCGGTCATGAATTTGAATTCGATGGTCTCATTGCCGCTGCCATACAGGATCATCGATTGAATATCATTGGGCAGTTGCGAAAACGGAATTTCCGGATCGAAGTTGTAATGCTTGGCCAGCGAACAAATGATCTGGTAATAATAGGCATTGCGACGATCCCAGCCGCGAATCGCGCCGCCGGCAAGACTGATGTCGGGATTGTGAATGATCAGATCGGGGTCGAAGTACTGCCGCACGCCCAGGCCGTCGCAACTGCTGCAGGCGCCTTTCGGGTTGTTGAATGAGAAGATGCGCGGCTCCAGCTCGTTCAGGCTGTAACCGCAATGCGGGCAGGCGTAGCGCTCGGAGAACAGCAGCTCCGTGCCGTTATCCATGCAGGCAGCGACAGCGATACCGTCGGCCATGCGCAGGGCAGTCTCGAAAGACTCGGCCAACCGTAGGCTGATATCGTCGCGAATTTTAAAGCGGTCGACAATGACTTCAATGGTGTGCTGCTTTCTCAGATCCAATGCCGGCGCTTCATCCAGGTCGTACACGACGCCGTCGATACGGGCTCGAATAAAGCCTTGCGCGCGCAGGTCTTCAAGCAACTGGGTATGTTCGCCTTTACGCTGGCTGATGACCGGCGCCAGCAGCATCCAGCGCTGGTCCTGGGGCTGGGCAAGCACCTGATCGACCATCTGGCTGATCGTTTGCGCTTCCAGCGAGACCTGATGCTCAGGGCAGCGCGGCGTGCCGGCCCGCGCATATAATAATCTTAAATAATCGTAGATTTCGGTAATCGTGCCGACGGTTGAGCGTGGATTGTGCGAGGTTGATTTCTGCTCGATGGAGATTGCCGGCGACAAACCTTCGATATGGTCGACGTCAGGCTTTTCCATCATCGACAGAAACTGGCGGGCGTAGGCGGAAAGCGATTCAACATAGCGTCTTTGGCCTTCAGCGTAAATCGTGTCAAAAGCCAGCGATGACTTGCCGGAACCGGAGAGCCCGGTGATGACAATGAGTGAATTCCGGGGCAGATCAAGATCGATATTTTTCAGATTATGCGTTCTGGCGCCACGTATGCTAATGATATCCATCAAATAATTCCGTCAATCAAAACAACTTTATAATATACGTTCAAAATAGGCATGATTCAACGCGGCAGACCAATGGACATTCAGATGGATGATAAGCTTTGGGTTACTACTTACAAATTTAGGGTTATTATCTACAATTTTACATAATATACAAAATACCCTTATTCCCTGCCTCTTGAATCATCCATAAAAGCGCTTCTAGCCCATTTGCGCTAAGGCTTCCACTAATAAAAACGCTGGCCGCTATTCCTGATCTTTTGGAAATATTTTCCCATGCTTTCCTTATTACGGGGTTGTTAGATCTTTGAGCTGTTGCGGCCAATAATACTTCTTCATATTCAATTTCCAGTGCTTCAGCAATTTTTAATGCTGTTGCGTCTGATACGCTTCCGCCGCTTTTTATCATCGCAATTGATGCGCGCGTTAATCCTAGAAATTCACTTAGTTTATTATCCGAAGGAATGTTCAATTTCCTTTTAACATCAATCAGATATTCATACATGGTTTTCATTTTGTTACCTCTCGTTTAGTGTTTGTGTTCAATTTACTTTGACATATAAAAATGCACAATGTTAAATTTATTTTGAACGTTAAATTTAAATTTACCATAGAGGGCAAGCTATGAATGATTCAAACAGAGAAAAAAAATTATTTAATGCTTTGTTGTTAATCCTTGGTGTTTTCATTGTTGGCTGTTTTTCCGGTTATACCTTGGCCGGTGTTGAGCTTATTCACGCTTTATCAACAATGGATAAATCAGGCTTTGGCGCTTGTGTTCTTCCTTCAGAATCAAAAGAGGGCAAGCTATGAACATTAAAGAACAATTAGAAGCAGCGAGGGTTTTGTATTATCAAGCTCTTGATCTGACTTCTTCATTGAATAATGCGGCTTATCAAACTCAATATAAATCAGAGCGCCATGACCGTTTGGAGCGTTTGATTCTTAAAAATAAAGTACGCATTCATTTACGCTTTGATCGGGTTTTGAAATTGCACGATGCTTATATTGCTGAGCTTGGTCAAAAGGATGCCTCATTCAAAGATTCTTCTTTATCGGATTCGACAGGCCTTGCCCTGTCCCCTGCTCAGCCTGTCGAAGCTGTAGGGCAGGGGGCTTCTTATGAATGTTCTGTCTGTCTTGATACAGGTTACGTATGGGATAACGACGAATATACCAATGTTCCATGCCGCGATTGTGGTGCATGGTTTGAAATTGGAGTACCTCAATAATGCCTCGCCAAATGAAAAACCTGTCGCCTAGCGACTTCTCTGAGTTCTGCATTCGTGTGCATGACGCCTCAGCTTCTTTGATGGATTTCGAAGACTACTATGAATGCTATTTCGAAGTACTCCAGTTGCTTTGGTGGAATGCCGACATAGATTTGCCGTTAGCCATTAACACTCAAGGTGGAACTAAACAACCACCCGCTCAAGCGGGTGGGTTCGAATAACGGACTGAAAGTCCGGATACGCGTCGACTAAACGACGCGTCTTAATCCGGCTCCATTTTAAAATTATCGTTTGGGTTAG